>CABUCP010000239.1 GCA_902490055.1 uncultured Klebsiella sp.
TGCATTAATTTCCTTTAGTTAAAAACACACAGGCAAAATAATGAACAAACATATCAATGGCGCAGTTCGTTTATCTGCAGCAATCGCAGCTCTTTTTATGACGTGGCAAGCGAGCGCCGCTGAACAGCCGAAGGAATTAAATCTGGGGATCCTCGGTGGTCAAAACGCCACGCAGCAAATTGGCGATAACCAGTGCGTGAAGCAGTTTCTGGATAAAGAACTGAAGGTCGATACAAAATTACGCAACTCATCCGATTATTCTGGCGTGATCCAGGGACTGCTGGGCGGTAAAGTTGACGTGGTATTAAGTATGTCGCCTTCGTCTTATGCTTCGGTATATATCAATAACCCGAAGGCCGTCGATATTGTTGGGATCGCCGTTGACGATAAAGATCAGTCTCGCGGCTATCACTCGGTGGTGGTGGTAAAGGCAGACAGCCCGTATAAAACGCTGGACGATCTGAAAGGCAAACCTTTTGGCTTTGCCGACCCGGATTCCACTTCCGGTTATTTAATTCCGAACCACGCCTTTAAACAGAAATTCGGCGGCGACGCGGATAACAAATACAACAACTTCTTCTCCAGCGTCACTTTCTCCGGCGGCCATGAACAGGACATTCTTGGCGTGCTGAACGGCCAGTTCGCCGGCGCGGTTACCTGGACCTCAATGGTCGGCGACTACAACAGCGGCTACAGCGTTGGCGCGTTTAACCGACTGATTCGCATGGATCATCCAGATCTGATGAAACAGATCCGCATTATCTGGCAATCGCCATTGATCCCTAACGGCCCGATCCTCGTCAGCAACTCGTTGCCGGCGGATTTCAAGGCCAAAGTGATTACGGCAATCAAAAAGCTGGATACTGACGATCACGCCTGCTTCGTGAAAGCAATGGGCGGCACCCAACACATCGGCCCAAGCAGCGTGGCTGATTTCCAGCAGATTATCGATATGAAACGCGAGCTGGTTAGCGCGCGTTAATCCCGCACTGATGCTGGCGCTCGTTATTCACTTCGAGCGCCGGCGCTACGTTGAAGACGCTTCGCCGCATGAATAATACCCATACCGAGTTCGAACGTTACTATCAGCAGATCAGGACGCGGCAAAAGCGCGATACCTTCAGCTGGTCCGTGCTGCTGCTGGTACTGTACTTCGCCGCCGGACACGCCGCCGAGTTTAATCTGCTTACCATCTGGCACTCTCTGCCAAACTTCCTCGACTATATGTTCGAGACGCTGCCGACGCTACACCTGGCCGATTTGTTGGCCGATTCGCACACCAAAGGCTCGCTGGCGTACTGGGGCTACCGCCTGCCGATTCAGCTACCGCTGATTTGGGAGACGCTTCAGCTGGCGCTGGCCTCTACGCTGGTGGCGGTCGCGTTGGCGACTATTCTGGCTTTCCTCGCCGCCAATAATGCCTGGTCCCCAGCGCCGCTGCGCTTTGCCGTCCGCGTGCTGGTGGCTTTTCTGCGTACCATGCCAGAGCTGGCCTGGGCGGTGATTTTCGTCATGGCCTTTGGTATCGGCGCGATCCCCGGTTTTCTGGCGCTGATGCTGCATACCGTCGGCAGCCTGACCAAACTGTTCTACGAAGCAGTGGAAAGCACGCAGGATAAACCGGTGCGCGGGCTGGCGGCCTGCGGGGCATCACCGCTGCAGAAGATACGCTTCGCGCTGTGGCCGCAGGTGAAACCGATCTTTCTCTCCTACGGCTTTATGCGCCTTGAGATTAACTTCCGCTCATCGACCATTCTTGGCCTGGTGGGCGCGGGCGGTATCGGCCAGGAGCTGATGACCAATATCAAACTGGATCGTTACGATCAGGTCAGCATCACGCTACTGCTGATTATTATTGTGGTGTCGCTGCTGGATATGCTTTCCGGCCGCCTGCGCCAGTGGGTTCTGGAGGGGAAGAAATGAAACAGTGGCAACATCAACCGGATATCGCCGCCAGCCGCCGCCAGCATCAGGCGCTGTATAAAACTCAAGGGCGCTATCTGCGCTATGTCGGGCTACTTGCGCTGGCGAGCGTGCTCTATTACGTCTGGTTCTTTATGCAGTTCGGCATCAGCAGCGAACAGTTGACCACCGGCCTGCAGCAGATTAGCCGCTACCTGCTGCGAATGTTCGTCTGGCATGATTTCTGGAACTGGCCGTTTGCCTACTACTTCACGCAAATCGCCATTACGCTTGCCATCGTCTTCGCCGGGACGATTACCGCCACGATCATCGCGCTGCTGCTGTCGTTCCTTGCGGCGCGCAACATTATGCGCGGCTTTATTCCCGGTATTATCGCCGTGCTGATGCGCCGCCTGTTTGACGTGCTGCGCGGTATCGATATGGCTATCTGGGGGCTGATTTTTGTCCGCGCCGTCGGGCTCGGGCCGCTGGCCGGGGTACTGGCGATTATTATGCAGGATACCGGTCTGCTCGGTCGCCTGTATGCCGAAGGCCATGAGGCCGTAGACCGTTCACCGGGGCGCGGTTTAACCGCCGTGGGCGCCAATGGCCTGCAGAAGCACCGCTTCGGCATTTTTACCCAGTCATTCCCGACTTTTCTGGCGCTGAGTTTATATCAGATTGAATCCAACACCCGTTCGGCCGCGGTACTGGGCTTTGTCGGCGCCGGCGGGATTGGCCTGATTTATGCGGAAAATATGCGCCTGTGGAACTGGGATGTGGTGATGTTTATCACTCTGTTACTGGTGACAGTGGTGATGATTATGGATACCCTTTCCGCCTGGCTACGTCGCCGATATATCGGCGGCAGCGTAGTGCCGCTGTATCAACAGAAGCAATAAATCCTTCTCCCCGGTAGCGCTGCGCTTACCGGGGCTACGAATAAGGCCACGCCAGACGGGTAGCCCGCCGCTATTCGGGAAAACGTCTTTTCATTCGAGCCGCCACGCCAGCACCGGCCAGCCGTGCCGGGCGTTGGCTGCCAGCAGTTGCGGACACGGGTTGACCAACCGTACGCGATCCGCATGCAGGCACAGGGGCAGATCGTTTATCGAATCAGTATAAAAAGTGACTTCGCCATGATATTCAGGATGCGTGTCGCGCCACTGCGCCAGACGCGTCACCTTACCCTGCTGATAGCTCGGCGTACCGGCAATCACCCCGCTGTATCCGCCATCGGCCATTTCAACATCAATACCCAGCGCCTGTTCAATCCCTAGCTCGGCGGCTATCGCCTGCACCAGCAGCGTCACCGAGGCGGAGATCACCAACATTTTTTCCCCTCGGGCCTGTAGGGTATGAATAACGTCCCATGCCTGCGGGTAGACGCGCGGCAGCACCTTTTCACGCACAAACCGCGCCACCAGCGTATCCACCTGCGCCTGCGGGATGCCAATCAATGGCGCCTGGATAAGCGCCACATAATCGGCAATATTCATTTCGCCGCGGTCGTAATCCGCCATCAGCATCGCTTCGCGCGCCAGATAGTCCGGGTCGCTGACCCAGCCTTCGCGCAGCATAAACTGGCTCCACAGCGTACTGCTGTCGCCTTTAATCAGGGTGTTATCCAGGTCGAAAATCGTCAGGGCATTGGACATCGGTCATTTTCCATAATCAGCAAGATGAGCTCGCGAGAGCATGCGTAAGCAAGATGACAAAAGAATGATCCGGGAGCGGTTTTTTACCGCTCCCGAGCCGCCGCTACGCGACGCTGACCTTCGGCGTGCGGAAGACCAGCATAATCCCGCCAAGGATCGCCAGCATACCGATCATCGCCGCCCACGGCAGGCGATTGCCAAGCAGCAGATAATCCAGCAGCGCGGTAATCACCGGCACCAGGTAAAACAGGCTGGTAACGTTGACGATATTACCCGCGCTCAGCAGCCGATACAGCAGCAGCTGCGCCACCACCGAGATGAGCAAACCGAGAAACAGCACCGGAATAATAAAGCCGACATTGAGCGTAATATGAAAACCGCTCACCGGCGTCATCATCAGACACAGCAGCAAACTGACGATATATTGCAGCGGCAGCACGTCCACCGGCGCCTGCCGGCTGCGCTTTTGCAGGATCGCGCCAAACGTCATCAGCAACAGCGCCGCCAGCGCAAACAGCATACCGCTGATTGCCATCTGCGATGCCGCAAGGCTACGCCACACCAACAGGATCAACCCCGCCAGCGCGATCAGCAACCCCAGCAGCCGCCGCCCCTGTAGACGCCGCTCCACCACGCAGAGCGTCAGGATCGGTTGAATACCCATGATGGTGGCAATCAGCCCCGGCGTCACGCCATTGGCCATCGCTTCGAAGTAGCAAACGGAATAACCGCCAATTAGCATCAACCCGGTGGCCGCCGCCTGCAACCGCGTACCCGGCGCCGGTAGCCAGCGCTTACGCCACAACATGATAGGGAGTAGCGCGATAAGGGCCACCACGAAACGCACAATTAATAACGCCATCGGCGAGGCGTTATATAACCCCCAACGGGTAAAAATCGCCGCGCTGCCCCATAGCAGAACGAAAACAGCCGTTGCCGCCTGTGAGGCCAGCAGTGTAAAACGAGAGTGCATAAAGACTCCAGATTTCTGAATTTAAACAATGGGATAATCGTCAGTTTGGCGACTATCAAAATGGCGAGGCTTAAACCCCGGACACAACCACGGCAGAAATCGGAGGCGGAGGACAGGTACAGGAGAACTGACGACGACGTGAAGACGCAACTCGTCCCGCCGGAAGCACGGCGCAGGAGAAACGTAATCCTGAGTTTGCGTGGGTCATGAGTCAGTCGCCAGATGGGGAGAGTCTCTGCACACTAGCATGTTCAACCCTATCTTGCCAAGATGCGGTTTCAGCCAGCGCACATTACCAGCAGCACCAGTAACAGCAGTAGCGGATAGATCCGCACGTGCCAGCGATCCGGGAGCTTCGCCAGCCAGCGCGCCGCCGCCCGTAATCCCAGCCAGCTTCCGGCCACCAGCAACCCGGCCGCCAGCCACCAGATGTTGCCGATAAAACCGCAAGGTAGGGCCGACGGCGACGCCATCAGCAGCCACGTCAGGGTGGCGGTCGCCGCCAGCGGTAGCGTCAGTAGATTAGCCACCGCCGCGGCCTGCGCCATGGTTGCGCCGCGACGGCGCATCAAGGGTACGGTCATAACGCTGCCGCCGACGCCGAGAAAAGCGGCAATCAGGCCAATCCCGCCGCCGAGGATAACCTCACGCCCTGTGTGCGACGACACGCCAGCCGATGATGGCGCCATAAAACCGGGTCGGAGATAGCAATCCACTATGGTCACCGCCAGATACACGATGAACAGCCAGCGGATCCACTCGCCGTTGACCCGCAGCGCCAGCGCCGCACCGGCAATACCGCCAAAAGCGACTCCGCCGAAGATGGGTCGCAGGGCACGCCAATTAACCGTTCCGGCGCGCAGGTGGCGCCCGCTTGCCAACAGCGAAGCGCACAGCATCACCAGCGCTGAAGTTGCTACCGCTATCTGCATCGCCTGCCCACCTACCGCTCCCTGATGACTCAGCAGCAGATAAAGCAGCGGTACGGTAACAAAACCGCCGCCGAAGCCGAATAGCCAGGTGGTCACCCCGGATAACAATCCGCAGATAAAAAGCCCGTAAATCATTTGCCGTTCCTCCATTCAGGGAGGTAACGATATAGAATAGTGAAATGGCT
>CABUCP010000240.1 GCA_902490055.1 uncultured Klebsiella sp.
CTCCATTAGCGAAAGTCATCCGGCTGGAAGCTTTATGGGTAATCTCGATACGTTCGCCAATATCGGCGAACATCGCCGTATGTTCGCCGACGATGTCGCCGGCGCGCACCGTGGCAAAGCCAATAGTGCCGGGAACGCGTTCACCGGTATAGCCCTCACGGCTATAGACCGCGCAGTCCTTCAGATCTTTGTTCAACGCCCCGGCAATCGCTTCACCCATCGCCAGCGCGGTGCCTGACGGCGCATCCACTTTATGGCGGTGGTGCGCTTCGATAATTTCGATATCGGTATAATCGCCCATCACCTTCGCCGCCTTCTCCAGCAGCTTTAACAGGACATTGACGCCAACGCTGAAGTTTGCGGCAAAGACAATCGCAATCTCCTGCGCGGCGTCGTTGATAGCCTGCTTGCCAGCGTCATCAAAGCCAGTGGTGCCGATAACCATCGCCTTGCCGTGCTCGCGGCAAAATGCAAGATGGTTCAACGTGCCTTCCGGACGGGTAAAATCGATCAGCACGTCAAAATCGTCCTGAACCGCCGACAGGCTGCTTTGTACCGCAACGCCTGCTTTTCCGGCCCCCGCCAGCTCGCCCGCGTCGCTGCCGACCAGGCTTGAACCTTCGCGCTCCAGCGCCGCGCCCAGCGCCACACCGTCCATCTGCAGCGCGGCCTGAATTAACTGGCGTCCCATCCGGCCGCCCGCGCCCGCGATGGCCACGCGGATTTGTGCATCATGCATAGCTATTCTCTTTTGTTAACTTCACGTGAATTGTTTTCAGAGTAACCAGCCCATTGCATAGCCGCTACTCAAAAACGCCGATAATTAGAAATTTATGACAAACGGCGGTCGATATCAGTAAAAACTATATGTTTCTACCGTAAATCAGCGCATAAGTAGTGAATAGCGGGAAGGATAGCATTAGCGCCCCGCCCGCGTGGCGCGGGCGGGGGCATCATTGCAATAAGTTAGAGGGGAAAAAGCGCGCCGGCGGGAAAAGCGGATAAAAACCAGGTAACCGCCAGCAGGTCGGCGCTGCCGCCGGGGCTGAGGTGGCGAGCAATCAGCTCATCATCAAACTGACGCAGCGCCTCCAGCCCGCCATCGGCCAGCACTCCGCCCTGCCACAGGAGGCGCTGCGCCTCCTGCTGCACGAAGTTTAGCCCGCCGAGGCCGCCGCGTGAGACCAGATTGGTATCATCGTTCCACGCCATCAGATGCAGCAAGGTTTGCAGCAGCGCCAGATTGCTATCGCCGGTCTCCTCCATCATGCGGTTGAAAACCGGCAGCGCTTGGGTGCGCACGGTGCGAAAGCCGCTCTCGGCCTCCCCGCGCGCGCCGCCGAGGCCATAGCGTAGAAAATGTTCCTCTCCTTTACTCAACGGTTCGCCGCTGCTGGCGGATAATTCCTGCATAACCATGCCGCGGCAAAAGCGTGCGACCTGATCGCACAGGCGGTGCTGTTCGATCGGCTCGCCTTTCGATACCAGCCTTCCCGCCGCCGCGCTCAGCAAGCCGAAAGCGAAAATCGCCCCACGATGGGTATTCACTCCGCCGGTGGCCTCCAGCATATCGTTTTCGCAGGCCATTCCTACCGGGCGCAGCATCACCAATACCTGTTCCGGTACTATCGCCGCGGTATCGTGGCCCATGATGAAAAACTTCTCCATCCACGGCGCCACCACCGCGGTGCTGGCCTCAAACGAAGCCAGATCCATATCGTGGTGCGCGCCAGCGTTACGAATATCCACCAGCCCGGGCTTCGGCGTCAGGCGGACTTCGGTTAACAGCGCGCGCTCTACCGCGCTGACCACCTCTTCCGCCGTCAGCGACTTCACGCGCAGCAAACGCGACGGGTTGATTAACACTTCGCTCATGGCCTTTCCCCTCTACGCTTAATCGCTATTCTTTACCTGACGAATCACATCGAGCACCGAACCATCACGGTAGCGCACCACCGCCACCACGCGATCGGTGAACGCGATCGCCTGCGGCTTGCCGGTTAACAACTCCGCGCGCTGTTGCAGCTCTTCGATGGTCATCAGCGCGATACCAGCGCCGCGCAAATTGTCGATCAGATCCTGGCGTGCCGGGTTAACCGCAATGCCGTGGTCGGTAACCAAAACATCGACGCTGGCGCCCGGCGTCACGCGGGTCAGGACTTTTTCAACCACACAGGGAATACGGCCGCGAACGAGCGGCGCGGTGATAATAGTTAAATCTGCGCCGGCGGCGGTATCGCTATGGCCGCCGGACGCCCCGCGTAGAACGCCGTTGGAGCCGGTCATCACGTTGACGTTAAAGTCGGTATCGATTTCCAACGCGCTAAGCATCACCACGTTCAACCGCTCGCAGGAGGCGCCTTTCGAACCCGGGCTAGCGTACTGGTTGGTCGAAATCTCAACGTGGTTCGGGTTCTGCGCCAGCGAACGCGCCGCATCGCCATCGAACGACTGGGTATCAAGCAGCGTTTTGATCAGCCCCTTTTCGTGCAGATCGACCATCGTCCCGGTGATCCCGCCAAGGCCGAAGCTGGCGGTAATATTGTTACGCCGCATTTTATCTTCAAGGAAGCGCGTGACCGCCAGCGACGCGCCGCCGGTACCGGTCTGTAACGAGAAGCCGTCTTTGAAGTAGCCGGAATGCTCGATCACTTTCGCCGCCTGACGGGCAATCAGCAGCTCGCGCGGATTGCTGGTCAGACGGATCGCGCCGGCGGTAATTTTCTCCGGATCGCCGACCTCTTCGACTTGCACGATCAGATCGACCTGATCCTGATCGATGCTGGCCGGATAGTTCGGGTAGTCCACCCACTCTTCGGTCAGCAGCACCACGCATTTGGCATGCTCCGCGTCCACGCGCGCATAGCCCAAAGAGCCACAGCGCGATTTGCCGCTAAATCCGTTGGCATTGCCAAACTCATCGCAGCAGGGCACGCCGAGAAACGCCACATCGATCGACAGCTCGCCGTTTTGGATCAGCTGGACGCGACCGCCGTGAGAGTGGATCTGTACCGGGTTTTCCATTAACCCCGCGGAGATCTCTTCGCCGAGCTTGCCGCGCAGGCCGGAGGTGTAGATCTGGCGGATCACGCCGTTTTTAATATGTTCAATCAGCGGCCAGTGGGCGTCGATCAGCGAACTGGACGCCAGGGTCAGATCGCGAAAGCCCATTTCCGCCAGCTTCGCCATCACCATATTGACCACTTTGTCGCCGCCGCGAAACGCGTGGTGGAACGAGATGGTCATCCCGTTTTGCAGGCCGGAGCGACGAATCGCCGCTTCCAGCGAATCACAGATTTTACGCTGGCGTTTTTCGCTCTCGCTGGCCAGCCACGGGCTTTTTGCCGTCACGCCCTCATAAGGCGCCAGCCCTTCCGGCATCACGTACTGCTGATTAAGCATTGCTACTGTCTCTTTCATCTTGTTCCCCTTAATCACGAATACCGGAAGCCGATAGCGCCACCACCTTGCGAGCGTGGTCGATAATCGGTCCGTCGATCATCTTGCCGTTCAGTGATACCACGCCAAGACCGCGCGTTTCTGCTTCTTCCGCCGCGGTAATCACTTCCAGCGCGTGATCGACCTCTTTTTGCGTCGGGGCATACACCTGGTGCAGGAGCTCAATTTGTCGCGGGTTAACCAACGATTTGCCGTTAAAGCCGAGGTTCTTCGCCAGATTCGCTTCCGCGAGGAATCCTTCTTCGTTGTTGATATCCGACCACACCACATCGTAGGCGGCGATGCCGGCGACGCGCGCGGCGTGCAGGACGGCGCAGCGGGCATAAAACAGCTCGGTACCGTCGCCGCGGCAGGTGCCCATATCCATGACGTAGTCGAATGCCGCCAGCGCGATAGCCGACAAGCGCGGGCTGGCGCGGGCGATCTCGACCGCATTCACGACCCCCAGCGCCGACTCGATGGCAGCCATTAATTTAGTGCTACCCACTTCGCGGCCGCACTCGCGCTCAATACGCTCGACGTGGGCCTCCAGCTCATGAATATCTTCTTTGCTATCGGTTTTCGGCAGACGCACCATATCCACGCCGGCACGCACCACTGCTTCGAGGTCAGCGAGACCAAACGGCGTGTTCAGCGGGTTAATACGCACCACGGTTTCCACATCCTGATACAGCGGGTGCTGGAGCGCGTGATGTACCAGCAAGCGGGCGGTATCTTTCTCGCGCAGCGAAACGGCATCTTCGAGGTCAAACATCACCGCATCGGCGCCGTAGACGAATGACGTGCTTAACATGGCGGCATTAGCGCCGGGGATGAACAGCATACTGCGACGTGGTTTCATAACTGGCTCCATTGCAATTGCGACTGTTGCGCCGCGCGCAGCGCCGCGGCCTGTACACGAGCTCGCAGCACGCATTCCAGCGCGCCTTTATCATCCACCACCACGTTGGCCTGGCTGACGCCAAGCTGCGCCAGCGTTTCTCTGACGACCTGTTCAATCGCGGCGCCAAACTGCTGCTTCACAATGCTGTCGATTTCCAGCTGAATGCCCGGCTGCGCCGCCGGTCCAATCCTGACCATCACATCGCTGGACTCCAGCGTGCCGGCCAGGGCGTCAATCTTCATTTCCATAGAGGCAAATCCTTAGTTAGGGCATAAAAATCAGGCGGTTTGCTGTTCGCTTTCCGCCAGTTGCATCAGAAAAGAGAGGGTTCCCGGCGGCACCAGCGCCGCCACGGCTTGCCAGTTGCGCTGTCGGTAGAGTTCGCGCACTCGGGAGGCCGACACCGGCCCGCCGTTTTTTTCGATTCGAGTCAGCTCAACCACTTCAATGGCCGGCGCCTCGCCTGGCGCTTCCAGCAGCGACTTCATGCGCTGGTTGTAGTTGCGGGTCAGCGGGCACAGCGGCTCGCTACCGACGAAGCGATGGGTTATCTGCAGCGCCGGGGCCAGGCGCTCACGAAAGAGCTGAAGGTCGATCTGACTGTGGCAGTCATCGACCACGCCCTGTTCCTTGAGGAAGTAGCCGGGGAATGTCGCCCGCGAGATCAGATACGCCGAGCCGGGGTGCAGCGTCACTTTATCGATACCGGCAATCCCCTGTTCGATCAGCTTGAAACGATCGTGATAGGAAAAGCAGGAGGCATCTTCTTTGACCACAAACAGATGCAGCCAGTCACACTGACGGGCCGCCTGCTCCACCAGCCAGCGGTGGCCGAGAGTGAAGGGATTGGCATTCATCACGATCGCGCCGATTTTGCGCCCCGGCTGGCGATATAGCGCCAGCTGGCGGCAGTAGCGAGTCAGACGTTCGCGGCTATTTTCCATTAGCACAGCGCGATCGCCGGCCTGAGCTATCGGCCAGAATCCGGCGCCGGAGAACAGCGCGGCATTGCACGGTTTAGTGAATAAAAACAGTTCACTGCGTCCTAGCTCATAGGCCAACGTGAGCAATTCGGTCAGTAGCTTCAGGCTCAGCCCTTCTCCCTGTAGAGCGGGATCGATGGCAATACATTTCAGTACATTGCCGGCAATGGCGCCGCAGCCGACCAGCCGCTGCTGATACTCGGCAACAATCGCCATTTCGCAGTCGGCCTCCAGCGACAGCTGATGCTGACGGAGAAACCGATCGATGGCCTCACGCCGTGGTTGATCTTTGCGTAGCTGAATGCGTTTTAATA
>CABUCP010000241.1 GCA_902490055.1 uncultured Klebsiella sp.
ATTGAGATTGAAACCTATGAAAAAAACCACGTTAGCAATGAGTGCTCTGGCTCTGAGTTTAGGTCTGGCGTTGTCGCCGCTCTCTGCGAGCGCGGCTGAAACGGCCTCTTCGGCCACTACCGCACAACAGATGCCGAGCCTGGCGCCGATGCTGGAGAAGGTGATGCCGTCTGTTGTGAGCATCAACGTTGAAGGCAGCACGACCGTTAACACTCCGCGGATGCCGCGTAACTTCCAGCAGTTCTTTGGCGATAATTCGCCGTTCTGCCAGGATGGTTCGCCGTTCCAGAGCTCGCCATTCTGCCAGGGCGGCGGCCAGGGCGCCCCGGGCGATAACGCCCAGAAGCAGAAGTTTATGGCGCTCGGCTCCGGGGTCATCATTGATGCCGCGAAAGGCTATGTGGTCACTAATAACCACGTAGTGGATAACGCCACGACCATCAAAGTTCAGCTGAGCGATGGCCGCAAATTTGACGCGAAAGTCGTCGGTAAAGATCCGCGCTCCGATATCGCCTTGATTCAGATTCAGGATCCGAAAAACCTGACGGCGATTAAGCTTGCCGACTCTGATGCGCTGCGCGTCGGCGACTACACCGTGGCGATCGGTAACCCGTTCGGTCTCGGCGAAACCGTGACTTCCGGTATTGTCTCCGCGCTGGGCCGTAGCGGCCTGAACGTGGAAAACTATGAGAACTTCATCCAGACTGATGCGGCAATTAACCGCGGTAACTCCGGCGGCGCGCTGGTGAATCTTAATGGCGAGCTGATCGGTATTAACACCGCGATCCTTGCCCCGGACGGCGGCAACATTGGTATCGGCTTTGCAATCCCGAGCAACATGGTGAAAAACCTGACCGAGCAGATGGTCAAGTTTGGCCAGGTGAAACGCGGCGAGCTGGGCATTATGGGTACCGAGCTGAACTCCGAGCTGGCGAAAGCGATGAAAGTTGATGCCCAGCGCGGCGCCTTCGTAAGCCAGGTCATGCCGGGCTCCGCGGCGGCGAAAGCGGGTATTAAAGCCGGTGATGTGATTACCACCCTGAACGGCAAGCCGATCAGCAGCTTCGCGGCGCTGCGTGCGCAGGTTGGCACGATGCCTATCGGCAGCAAAGTTGAGCTGGGCCTGCTGCGCGATGGCAAGCCGGTGAACGTTACCGTTGAACTGCAGCAGAGCAACCAGAACCAGGTTGATTCCAGCAGCATCTTCAACGGCATTGAAGGCGCGGAAATGAGCAACAAGGGCCAGGATAAAGGCGTAGTGGTGAGCAACGTGAAAGCGGGCACTCCGGCGGCGCAAATTGGTCTGAAGAAAGGCGATATTATTGTCGGCGCTAACCAGCAGCCGGTGAAAAATATTGCTGACCTGCGCAAAATCTTCGATGCGAAACCGTCGGTGCTGGCGCTGAATATTCAGCGTGGCGATACCTCTATCTATCTGCTGATGCAGTAATCTATACTCGTATAGTGGCCCCTTTCCCTAACCGGGAAAGGGGCTTTTTTTTATTCTGCCCGCGGGTTCTGTGATTGTCGCCACAACTCCATACTTCTCCGTCGCGCTTTGTGCATATGCACAATGCGGCATTGCTTTAACTCTTCTATGCTGATGCCCTGCTCACGGGAGGGTTACATGGCTGGCTGGCATCTTGATACCAAAATGGCGCAGGATATCGTGGCGCGTACAATGCGCATTATCGATACCAATATTAACGTAATGGATGCCCGCGGGCGCATTATCGGCAGCGGCGATCGTGAGCGTATTGGTGAATTGCACGAAGGCGCGCTGTTGGTGCTCTCACAGGGGCGCGTTGTCGACATCGACGATGCGGTCGCCCGCCATCTGCATGGCGTACGCCAGGGGATCAACCTGCCGCTGCGTCTGGAAGGCGAAATCGTCGGCGTTATTGGCTTAACCGGCGAACCGGAATCGTTGCGTAAGTACGGCGAGCTGGTATGTATGACCGCGGAGATGATGCTCGAACAGTCGCGGCTGATGCATCTGCTGGCCCAGGATAGCCGCCTGCGTGAAGAGCTGGTGATGAACCTGATTCAGGCGGAAGAGAATACCCCGGCGTTGACCGAATGGGCGCAGCGTTTGGGGATCGACCTTAATCAGCCGCGCGTGGTGGCGATGATTGAAGTTGATAGCGGCCAGCTTGGTGTCGATAGCGCGATGGCCGAACTGCAGCAGCTGCAGACGGCGCTAACGACGCCGGATCGCAATAACCTGGTGGCGATCGTTTCGCTGACCGAGATGGTAGTACTGAAGCCCGCGCTTAATGCCTTTGGCCGCTGGGATGCCGACGATCACTGCAAGCGCGTCGAGCTGCTGATCGCCCGCATGAAAGAAAATGGCCAGCTGCAGTTCCGCGTCGCGTTAGGCAATTTCTTCACCGGCCCCGGCAGTATTGCGCGCTCTTACCGTACCGCGCGCACCACAATGATGGTGGGTAAGCAGCGAATGCCGGAGAGCCGCAGCTACTTTTATCAGGATTTGATGCTGCCGGTACTATTGGATAGCCTGCGCGGCGGCTGGCAGGCCAACGAACTGGCGCGTCCGCTGACGCGGCTAAAAGCGATGGATAACAACGGTTTGTTGCGCCGGACCCTGCAAGCATGGTTTCGTCATAACGTGCAGCCGCTGGCCACCTCAAAGGCGCTGTTTATTCATCGTAATACGCTGGAGTATCGACTTAATCGGATTTCGGAACTGACCGGGTTGGATCTGAGCAGTTTTGACGACCGCCTGCTGTTGTACATTGCACTGCAGCTGGATGAGCAGCGCTAAGAAACTCCCGCCAGCGGCGGGAGTTGGACGAGTTACAGGCGCTGGAGCCCACGGGCGGTCACTTGCCAGGTGACCGTATTGGGCTGATCCCAGCTACTGCCATTTAGCGGATTGATAATGACCGAGCGCGCTCCCGCTTCCGCATGGAAGACTTCAATGGTATAGCCCTCATCAAGGATTGCAGTATCGATATAGTCGCCGAGCTGCGATGATCCTTTGATCGACTGGCGATACACTACCGAACCGCGCGTATTGTAGACATTGACCGTGGCGTAAGTGGTCGTAAAGTGCTTATTCGGTACCACCGGATTGGCGGTAAAGGTCAACGCGCCGCTGCCAATATCCATCTCCATTTCTGCAAAGCAAACATCACCATCGCCAAGCAGCTGCCAACTGAAGCGATCGCCATACAGCGCGGCGGCGTCCTCTTGCGCCTCATCTTGCGCGTCATCGGTTTCCTCATCCTGCTCATCGGACGCGAGAGCATAGGCCTCCAGACCCGTTTTCACGACGCGCCAGCGGTTGTGCTGTTTCAGCGTAACAGCGTTCTGCGTCGTGCCGTTGCTGGCGCTGGAGCGGAATGCTTCATCATGGAAAATATCGATGATCATCCCCTCTGCGAGGGCGACGGTTTCACTGTTTGCCAGATTGCTGGTGGCGCCGGCGTAACTACGTTGATAAACGACCTTATCGTCCGCGCCGGTAACCGTAATGCTGGCATAGGTATGGGAGGTGTAATACGAGTGCGGCGTGCCGGCCCGCGTAGCGACCGTCATCGCGTGCTGCTTATTATCGATAACGATCTGGCAAAACTCGTTGTTTCCCTGTCCTTTGAGATTGAGCGTCACGCTTGTGCCAGTCAGCTCGCCCGGTTCGCTATTATCCTGAGGCAGGACATCGGCATACGCTTTTAGCAACTCGCTGCGCCGGGGTTCTTCAATATGGGAGAGCATCAGCCAAAGATCGTTTTTACAGATGCACTCTTCCTGCGCTAATAGCGAGGGCTGGGTACGGATGGCCAGAGCGTTATGCTCGAAAATAGCCTCTAAATCATCCGCCGGACTATTGCCGAGAATAAAGTTATACAGGCCATTATCATCAATGCGCATCAGTTGGTATTTCTCACGCGCAACCAGGCTTAAATATCCGTGAGAGGCTTTCAGACGCGCCGGTTCGACGTGGGTAATATATAAGTGATAGTGGGGGCCAAATGGAATAATCACTTTACCCGTCGCGCAGTTGGTGCCGGTCATTTTGCGCTCAAAGACCTTTTCACCGCTGGCGGAAAGCACGTTTACGGCGGCATACAGCGCGCCTGGGTAGTAGCTGTGCGGCGTGGCGCTGGTCACATTGAGAATAAGCTGCTGATTTTCGTAATCAACATCCAGGCGGGCAAAAGGCGCATCGCTAAGCCCTAAGAAGGTTATCCTCACATTACGTTCGCTGGTATCGTTTTGCTGAGCGTAGTTGACGGCAACCGCATTGGCGCCTTCTTTTACGGTGATATAGTTGATATCCGGGCGATATTTTTGCGAACGACCTTTAGGAAGCTCGACCTGATATACGCCAATCGGCATGTTATTCAAGGTCAGGGCGTCACCATTAATCATCAGTGAATAATGATTGCCGCAATTATCTTTGATAGTTAGCGTCTGACCATAAATTTGCTCCGGGTGATCGATATTCAACGTCAGGGTCAGCGTCCCCGTTTTGCCTAATATTGCCAGCTCGCTGTTATCTACCAGCCAGAAGAAGGAATCCAGCCCCAGCTTTTGACGCGCGCTATCCCATTCGCTTTGCGGCAGAAAACGATACAGTGGATAGAGCGGTTTTGTTGCCAGCGAGACGATTTTTTCCCGGGTGGCGTTTTTCAGCGTTAAGCCGCAGAGCTCGATAAACGGCGTAGCATCATATCCAGCAGTAGTAGCAATGGCGCTAGCTAACATATCAGCAAGCTGGTGATCGGACGCCTGAAAGCCCTCGCTATTGGCGAGTTCACGATAGTTTTGGTTAAAGGCGCTAAAGGCCGTAACCCCCGCTTTGAATAACATCAGCATCAGGAATTGCAGGCGCGAACGCAGGCTCCAACTGGTGACCGGCGTCTTATCGGTAATATAGTTAACCAACTGTGCTTCCTGAGCGGTTAGCTGACCATAGTTATATAGCCAGCCATCGGTATACAGATGATTATCCTGGCTCAGCGTGAGCTGCTGATAGAAAGAGGCGTAAATGTTGTTCCACACTTCGCTGACCGACAGCGTGGAGTCCTGCATAAATTTCCCCTGATAGCCGTGGCCAATTTCGTGCAGGATAACCCACTGCGTGGCAACGTTGTCCAGCCAGCCTTCGCCAACCGTGGCGGCGGTTTGCGCGCACCAGTTGGTATTGTAATAAGCCGATCCGACGCCATGTTTATCCGCTCGCAGAAAATAGTGGGTGGCAACATCCTGATTCCATTGTGAATCTGGATTATCGCTTAGTCCGGCCCACTGGTTATAGCAGCTGAAAAGATGGTTATAAAAACGGTGTAATGCCGCTAAGCCTGCTTTCATCGCGTTATCGCGGTCGGCATAGGGCAGCAGCAGATTGATAACATCCAAATCAACCAGCGCGAACGATGATTGATTGTTTTCCCAGGTAAGGAAAAATGCCTCTTCGGCCTCGCCTTCTTTCCAGCAGGGAAGCAGTTTCGTTGCCGCGGGCTGCTGGTAAACGACGGAGAACTCGCAGGGGGTGTCGGTAAACAACGTATCGACAAACGGGACGGAATCGACGGTGGTGCTGATCGTTGTCCAGGTGGTGGTCAGCGCGCTGGCTTTCTCCAGAGCGGTATCATCTGTATAC
>CABUCP010000242.1 GCA_902490055.1 uncultured Klebsiella sp.
GGACGTTTCGTCTACTCCTCTATCGGTGCCTGGTACCATCATCAGGACAAGCAAGAGTCGCAGCAATCGACCATCACGACTGATGCCCCCGATACGCCGACCGCTCCTGCTCAGGAATAATCACCACGTAGAAACCTTTAGTTGCTGTAGTAGACGCAGCATCTCCGCTATTCCTTTGCTGATGACTTTGTCCTGACGCATCACCACGCCCAGTTGGCGATAGAGTCGCGGCGATAGCGATTGCACGCGTATTCCTGCGCGTTCTTGCGTAGCGGCAACCGCCATCCGCGGCACGATGCTGTAGCCCAACCCTGCGCGCACCATACGCTTGATCGCCTCAATACTGCCAAGCTGCATCACCGGGGCCGGGCTCAGTCCATCAGAGCGAAACCAGCCGTCAATCAGTTCGCGAGTTCCGCTGCCGGCCTCAAAAGCAATCAGCGGCAGCGCCTGAAGTAATGAAGACGTCAGTTGCGACGTAAGCGGTTCATCAACAGCCGCGTTAATAAACACGAACTCTTCTTCCAGCACCGGCGTCACCGCCAGACTACGCCCGCTTGCCGGGAGCGTCACCAGACCTAAATCCAGCCGGTTCTCTTCCACCGCCCGCACGATATCCACCGTATTGCCGGTCGTGACGGCAACCGTTAACAACGGATGCTGCTCGCGCAGATAGCGCAATAGCGGCGGCAGTAGATGAATGCAGGCCGTCGCGCCGGTACCAAAGGCCATGGTGCCGTTTACTTCATGGCTAAACTCCGCGACCGATTGCACCGCCGCGTTCACCGCCAGCTCAATCTGTTCGCTGTGCGCCAGCAGCGCCAACCCGGCGGCGGTGGCTTTAATCCCGCGCCCGGTCCGCTCAACCAGCCGCGTCTGCAGAAATTGTTCAAGCTGGCGAACCTGCAGGCTCACCGCCGGTTGTGAGATCCCCAGCACATCAGCGGCGGCGGAAAAGCTACCGCGCTGCAGCACCAGGCGGAAGGTTGCCAGATTTCCCAGATTCAGCGTCGTCATCGCAAAGTTTCTCTTATGAGGGCTATAAGTTCCGAGACCTGCCAGCACAATAGCGCGCGGGCTATGCTGCAGACAACTGCATAACGCTTTGGATTACAATGAAAACGCCAGCCATATCTTCTACCACCCCCGCTTCCCTCACCCTTGCCGCCGGCGCTAATCAGCTCATCAACTGGGGAATCGCTTTTTATATGCCCGGCACTTTTGCCCGCGCTATCGCCGCCGATACCGGCTGGAGCGCGACGGAGATTTACCTCGGCCTGACCTTCGCGATGCTGATGATGGCGGCAACCTCGCCTTTTGTCGCCCGCCTGCTGGCCTCGTGTGGCGGCCAGCGAGTGGTGATGTCCGGATCATTGGCGATTGCGGCAAGCTGTCTGGTAATGTCGCAGGCCGACACGCTTGTTAGCTGGTACACCGCATGGTTGCTGGCAGGTATCGGTATGCGTCTGGCGCTGTATGATGCGCTATTCGCCGCGTTGGTTAACCTTTACGGACAGCGCGCCAGAGTGACCATTTCGCGCGTCACGCTGGCTGGCGGCCTGGCTTCCGCGCTGTTCTGGCCGCTGGGAACGACGCTACTCACGCTGATGAATTGGCGTCAGGCACTGTTGGTTTACAGCCTGTGTGGGTTGCTCAGCACACTACTGCTATGGCGAATGCCTAATCACCGGCTACCCGCACGGGCTTCTCGTCAGAACCCCCAACCGTTCACCCGCCGCAGCCGCCTGATTGGCCTGCTGTATGCCGCGCTTATCGCCCTGGTCACTTTTATCTCTAATGGCACCTCAACCCACCTGCCGGAATTTATCGCCAGCTACGGCCTGCCGGTAACGACAGGGATACTATGGGGCATCGGCCAGACCGGCGCGCGTTTTCTGGAGGTAGCCTCAGGGGCGCGGCTCACTCCGCTCAGATTAACGCTGCTGACCACAACGCTATTACCACTCTGCTTTTTACTCGGTCTCAACGCCGCCTCGCTAAGCTGGGCGGTCGGCGGTTTTGTGTTCAGCTATGGCGCAATTAACGGCCTGACGACGGTATTTAAAGCAACGCTGCCGCTACAGCTGTTTGCCGCGGAAGACTACGCCCGGCGTACCGGACAACTGTTGATCCCGGCGCAGCTGTTGGCCGCCATCTCACCCTTTTCCTACGCCTGGCTAAATCACCATCTCGGGCTTCAGGGAAGCCTTGCCCTCTCTGGTTTATTATCGCTGGCGGTGCTGGGACTGGCGCTGGGAATCGGCTGGCTACAACGACGGCAGATGGTACAGGAGGTCCTTCAGGTTCCGGCTGATTAAGATGTAGTTTGCAGTCATAGCGGCTGAATTCGACAATACAAATTAAGCGGGAAATCTGGGAGGCGGTGAAGAGAAGAAATATAAAAAACCCTCTGTAAAAACAGAGGGTTTGGTTCAGCTATCAGAAGGGCTTATTCCCACTCAATGGTTGCTGGCGGTTTGCCGCTGATGTCATACACCACGCGGGAAATACCGTTAACTTCATTGATGATGCGGTTGGAGACGCGACCGAGGAAATCGTACGGCAGGTGCGCCCAGTGGGCGGTCATAAAGTCGATGGTTTCTACCGCACGCAGGGAGACGACCCAGTCGTACTTACGGCCATCGCCCATCACGCCGACGGAACGTACCGGCAGGAACACGGTAAACGCCTGGCTTACTTTGTCGTACAGATCGGCTTTACGCAGTTCTTCGATGAAGATAGCATCAGCGCGACGCAGCAGGTCGCAGTACTCTTTCTTCACTTCGCCAAGCACGCGAACGCCGAGACCCGGCCCCGGGAACGGGTGACGGAACAGCATGTCGTACGGCAGCCCCAGTTCCAGACCAATTTTACGCACTTCGTCTTTGAACAGCTCTTTCAGCGGCTCAACGAGGCCCATTTTCATCTCTTTCGGCAGGCCGCCAACGTTGTGGTGCGACTTGATGACGTGCGCTTTACCGGTTGCGGAAGCGGCGGATTCGATCACATCAGGGTAGATAGTCCCCTGCGCCAGCCATTTCACGTCTTCCAGCTTCAGCGCTTCTTCGTCGAAGACTTCCACAAAGACGCGTCCAATGATTTTACGCTTCGCTTCCGGATCGTTTTCGCCCTTCAGCGCGCTCAGGAAGCGCTCTTCGGCTTCGACGTGCACGATGTTCAGGCCGAAACGGTCGCCGAACATATCCATCACCTGATCGGCTTCGTTCAGGCGCAGCAGGCCGTTATCCACGAAGACGCAGGTCAGGTTTTTACCAATAGCGCGGTGCAGCAGCATTGCGGTGACGGAGGAGTCAACACCGCCGGACAGGCCGAGGATAACTTTATCGTCGCCAACCTGCTGACGGATGCGCTCAACCGCATCATCGATGATCTTCGCCGGCGTCCACAGCGCTTCGCACTGGCAGATATCGCGCACGAAGCGCTCCAGCATACGCAGGCCCTGGCGGGTGTGGGTCACTTCCGGGTGGAACTGTACGCCGTAGAAACGTTTTTCTTCATTCGCCATGATGGCGAACGGGCAGCTTTCGGTGCTGGCGACGGTGACAAAGTCGGACGGGATAGCGGTGACTTTATCACCATGGCTCATCCACACATCCAGCAGCGGTTTGCCGTCGGCGCTCAGCGCATCTTCGATGCCCTGAATCAGCGCGCTATCGGTCTGCACTTCAACCTGCGCGTAGCCGAACTCACGCTCGTTGGAGGCTTCAACGTGGCCGCCCAGTTGCATGGCCATGGTCTGCATGCCGTAGCATACGCCAAATACCGGTACGCCAGCGTCGAAGACATACTGCGGGGCGCGCGGGCTGTTTTCTTCGGTGGTGCTTTCCGGGCCGCCGGAAAGAATGATGCCGCTCGGGTTGAACTCACGGATCTGAGCTTCGGTCACGTCCCAAGCCCAGAGTTCGCAATAAACCCCTAATTCGCGTACGCGACGCGCAACCAGCTGGGTGTACTGTGAACCGAAGTCCAGGATAAGAATGCGATGTTTATGAATGTTATCCGTCATTGACGTTAATTCCAGAGAAGTAGCGATGATTGAATAAAAATCGCCCGGCGCGTAGCCGGGCGATGAAAATCAGGAGCCCATGCGGTAGTTCGGGGATTCCTTGGTGATCGTCACGTCGTGAACGTGGCTCTCCTGGATGCCCGCGCCGCTGATACGCACGAACTCTGCTTTGGTACGCAGGGTGTCGATAGTACCACAACCGGTCAGACCCATACAGGAGCGCAGGCCGCCCATCTGCTGGTGAATGATCTCTTTCAGGCGGCCTTTATAGGCAACGCGGCCTTCGATACCTTCCGGTACCAGTTTGTCAGCGGCGTTATCACTCTGGAAGTAACGGTCGGAGGAGCCTTTGGACATCGCGCCCAGGGAACCCATACCGCGGTAAGATTTGTAAGAACGGCCCTGATAAAGTTCGATTTCACCCGGAGATTCTTCAGTACCGGCCAGCATGGATCCAACCATCACCGCGGCGGCGCCTGCGGCGATCGCTTTTGCGATGTCGCCGGAGAAGCGGATACCGCCATCGGCGATAACCGGAATACCGGTGCCTTCCAGCGCTTCAACCGCGTCGGAAACCGCAGTGATCTGCGGAACGCCTACGCCGGTAACGATACGGGTAGTACAGATGGAGCCAGGGCCGATACCCACTTTCACCGCGCTGACGCCAGCTTCCGCCAGGGCACGAGCGCCCGCGCCGGTCGCCACGTTGCCGCCGATAATTTGCAGGTCAGGATATTTAGCGCGCGTTTCGCGAATACGCTGCAGAACGCCTTCGGAATGACCGTGAGAGGAGTCGATCAGCAGAACGTCGACGCCTGCGGCAACCAGCGCGTCAACGCGCTCTTCGTTACCGGCGCCGGCGCCAACGGCCGCGCCAACGCGCAGACGACCGTGCTCATCTTTACACGCATTCGGTTTACGTTCCGCTTTCTGGAAGTCTTTTACGGTGATCATGCCGCGCAGGTGGAAGCTTTCATCCACAACCAGCGCTTTTTCTACGCGTTTTTCGTGCATTTTCGCGAAGACCACTTCGCGGCTTTCGCCTTCACGCACGGTAACCAGACGCTCTTTCGGCGTCATATAAACGCTGACCGGCTGGCTCAGGTCGGTCACGAAACGTACATCGCGGCCGGTGATAATGCCGACCAGCTCGTTGTCTTCGGTCACCACCGGATACCCGGCGAAACCGTTACGCTCGGTCAGTTCTTTTACTTCGCGCAGGGTGGTGGTCGGCAGCACGGTCTGCGGGTCGCTTACCACGCCGGATTCATGTTTCTTCACGCGCTTAACTTCTTCAGCCTGACGCTCAATGGACATGTTTTTATGAATAAAGCCGATGCCGCCTTCCTGTGCCAGGGCGATTGCCAGGCGCGCTTCAGTTACGGTATCCATAGCCGCGGAAAGCATAGGAATATTCAGACGAATGGTTTTCGTCAGCTGGGTGCTGAGATCGGCAGTATTCGGCAGAACGGTAGAATGAGCGGGAACAAGGAGGACGTCGTCAAACGTCAGGGCTTCTTTAGCGATACGTAGCATGGGCAATATCTCGACCAGGGTGGATAAATATTGCCGTGGC
>CABUCP010000243.1 GCA_902490055.1 uncultured Klebsiella sp.
ATCCCTCGTTTTTATTTTCAGGGAATAACAGCGCGTCGCGGAGCAGATGATCGTTACCCCGCCGGCGGGTAAAACCAATGCGGTCGAAATATTCGAGAATTTGAATCGCCAGTTTACGGCCAATATTCAGCGTATCGCGGAAATCCGCCGCGCAGGTGGATCCGCGCTGCAGATCCAGACGACGGATCAACCCGGCGAATTCGACAATCCGATCGTTGCGGTAATAACGATCTTTAACGATCGCCGTAATCATCCCCTGCTGCGCCGCCTGCCGTAGCACCGCGCGCATTAGCGACTCTTCAACGTTCAGGTCGTGCGCCAGATCGCGTACCCACCATGGCTCGTCGCCGAATAGCGGTGCGGCGCGCTGCCAGATGGCCTGCTGCTCATCGGTAAATCCGGCTTTATGCTCCGGCAGATGCAGCCAGCCGTGGTGGCTTTGAATGACGCCGCTGCTACGCATCTGCTCAATCAGCAACAGCACCAGCGCTTCATCTTCCATCGGCAGCGCAATCCGCCGTAGGCGTTCACGCCCCGGCCCTGGCTCATCGCGATGCTGATCGTGATAGCGGGTCAGCGCGTCGAGCAGCTTGTTTTGCCAACGGGCGGCCAGCGGCGCGCTAAGCAAACTATTGCCGGCCTGCAGGTAGTCCGGACGGTTAATCAATGCCGCCAGACCGTCGGCGCTTAGCTGTCGCGCCCAGGCAAACTCATCAAGACGCACCGCATCGCGCTGTAGATGGATGTCCAGCGCCTGTGCGTCGTCGCCCTGCGCTGCCGCCAGCGCATCAAGCCACTGCAGGTATTCCGGCTTACGTTTACCGCGGCGCGGCGGATTAAGAGTCACCACCCGCGTGCCGGCCAGCGTTAAGCGCGCCGAAATATCGCGCAGCACCAGACGATCGTTATCCGCCAGCCACAGCGGCGTATCCAGCACCAGCTCGGCCAGATTGCCTTCCAGCAGCGAAACGCGGCCGGTAATATGGCTGGCGGCATGATGAATATGCAACGACTGCCACTGGCTGAGCGGCGCGTGACAGGTCAGCTCGACGATTGCCCGCTCGCAGGGTTCCGCAGGCTGCGCAGAGAGCAACCAGTCGCCGCGGTTAAGATCTTCTTTTTGCACATCGCCGACGATATTCAGCGCGATGCGCTGCCCGGCCCGCGCCTGTTCGACCGGCTGATTCTGCGCATGCAGGCCGCGGACGCGCATCGGTTTATTGGCGCCGGTCAGCCATAAGGTATCGCCGATTTTTACCTCGCCGGATAGCGCCGTCCCGGTCACTACCAGGCCAGCGCCCTTGACGGTAAAGGCGCGGTCCAGCGCCAGGCGAAAGCGCTGCTGCTGCGGATGCGCGCGTTCAGCCAGCTGCAGCAAATGACTGCGCAGTTCGGCAATACCGCGGTTTTCCGTCGCCGCGGTGGCAAAGCACGCAACGGCATCGAAACCCAGCTCGCGCAGCGTAGACTCAACCTGCGACTGAACGTCGGCTACACGCGATGCGTCGACGCGATCCGTTTTAGTCAACGCCACCGTTAGCGTCGGCTTTCCCGTTAATTGCAGGATCGCCAGATGTTCGCGAGTTTGCGCCATCACGCCGTCATCGCAGGCTACCACCAGCAGCGCGTGATCGATACCGCCCACGCCGGCCAACATGTTGGACAAAAACTTTTCATGTCCGGGAACGTCGATAAAACCCAGCACCCGGCCATCTGGCTGCGGCCAGTAGGCGTAGCCGAGATCGATAGTCATCCCGCGTGATTTTTCTTCCGGCAGACGGTCGGCGTTGACGCCGGTAATCGCCTGCAGCAGCGTGGTTTTGCCGTGGTCCACATGTCCGGCGGTGGCAATAATCATCTCAATAACATCTCCATAAACCGGGATTCATCTTCAAGACAGCGCAGATCCAGCCATAGGCGGCCGTCGTAAATTCTGCCGATCGTCGGGGTCGGCAGCGCGCGCCAGCGGGCGGCCAGCGTTTCTAACCGGCTGCCGCGGCCATCGCGCGGGGTAAAGGTTAACGCCGCGCTGGGCAGACGGTCGACCGGCAGCGAACCGCTGCCAATTTGCGACAAGCACGCCTCGACGCGGACGTCAAAATCGCGATAATGTGCCGCCAGCCGAGGCTGAATGCGCTCGCCCTGCTGGCGAATATCGTCGGCGCTACGGGTCAGCAGGCGCAGCGTCGGCAGCTCGTCGGCCAACGCTTCAGGATGCAGATACAGACGTAGCGTGGCCTCAAGGGCCGCCAGCGTCATTTTATCCGCCCTCAGCGCGCGTTTAAGCGGATGACTCTGCAATTTCGCGATCAGCGCCCGGTCGCCAACGATAATCCCCGCCTGCGGCCCGCCGAGCAGCTTATCGCCGGAAAAGCTCACCAGGTTCACTCCCGCGGCGATCAGCTCCTGCGGCATTGGCTCCTTCGGCAACCCGTACTGGCTCAAATCGACCAGCGAACCGCTGCCGAGATCGGCCACCACCGGCACGCCGCATTCGCGGCCAATTTCCGCCAGTTCCGCTTCATCAACCGCCTTGGTAAAGCCCTCAATGCTGTAGTTGCTGGTATGGACCTTCATCAACAGAGCGGTCTGTTCATTGATGGCCTGCCGATAATCTTTGCCGTGGGTACGGTTGGTAGTACCGACTTCATGCAGCAAACAACCGGCCTGGCGCATGACGTCCGGGATGCGAAATGCGCCGCCGATCTCCACCAGCTCGCCGCGCGAAACCACCACCTCTTTGCCGCTGGCCGTCGCCGCCAGCATCAGCAGCACCGCCGCCGCGTTGTTATTCACGATGCAGGCGTCTTCCGCGCCGGTAATGCGGCACAGCAGATCGGCCAGCGCCCGGTCGCGATGGCCGCGTCCGGCATCGTCAAGGTCGTATTCCAGGGTAACCGGCGCGCGCATCGCCTGCGCGACCGCTCGTACTGCCGCTTCCGCCTGGATGGCGCGCCCCAGATTGGTGTGCAGCACGGTGCCCGTGAGGTTGAACACCGGGCGCAGCCCGCTTTGCCGGCTGCGGTTCAGACGGCTGACGGTCTCCTGCGGCCAGTCGTCGCACCATTCAGGCAAAGCCTGCGCCTGGCGGATATATTCCCGCGCCTCATCCAGCATCTGGCGCAGTAGCGTCACGAGTTGCGAATGACCATGCTGGTCAAGCAGCGAAGCGAAAGCGGGATCGCGAAGTAATCGGTCGATGGCCGGAAGCCGGGTATAAAGCGCGCGAGTATCGGTAGACATGAGTAAACCTGACGGTAAGTTATTTTCCCCCCTCCCGACGGGAGAGGGAGTCAACAAGCAGAGGCGATTGTAACGCCTGCGCGAGGAAACTGTTACCTGCCTGGGTCAACTCCTTGGCGGTTCGGTGCGCGCAAAGCTGGGGCGCTGGAATAACGTCTCGACAAGTTGCACCAGCTTTGGCCGCGTCGCGCACCAGCCAGGGGCCACGCGGCGAAAGTTCAAATACGCGATGGCGCAGGCTGCGGTGATGGTCGCCAGGTTCAGTTCACCGTGACGCAAGGTGCCGTCAGCGGCGTATCCCTCCAGCATATCAAGGCCGCGGGCGATTTTTTCCCGTTGGCGGAGCAGTTCACTTTCCGCTTGCTGTGCCGCCGGGCGCGCCTTTTCCCGCACCAGCGCGATCGCCGCTTCCATGATGCCGTCAGACAAGGCTTCCAGCTGGCGAACCTTCAGCGCCGCCAGAGGTTCCGCGGGTAGCATCGATGGCGCAACGTTAAGCAGTTCCAGATATTGCGCAATAATGGGCGAGTCAAACCAGCATTCGCCTTCATCGGTCAGCAGCGCCGGGACTTTACCCAACGGGTTGTACTGCGCCACACCGTTGACATCGTGATAGGGGAATTCGTTCACAAACTCGAAGGGGATCGCCTTTTCCAGCAAGATAACGGAAATTTTGCGCACAAAGGGACTGGTATAGCTGCCGATCAGTTTCATTGCCTGCTCCTTTCGCCAACGAAAAGATCAGTATGGTTCAGGCGCAGGCAAAAGGCAGGCGCGACGTTGTCTCAACCTGCCGCCGATCGCATTAATGATCGAGATAGAGATAGTGCATCCAACTGGTCATGCGCAGCAGCACTTTTCTCATCACCGAGACGTGGGTGAAGTGATCGGAATAGACCGCCACCTGGGCGTAGATGCCGTCAGGCAGCGCGTCGATCTGCGCATCCGGGTCAAGTTCGATGGTCGCCAGCACGCCATCGCTGCCCGGCGTCACGCTGAGCGACTGCAGCGCCCCCTGCGCCTGATAGGTACCGCCCGGCACGACCGGTAATACGTTCACCAGCTTGCCGTGAAACACCTGCCCCGGCAGAGCGTTGAATACCGCTTCGGCATCATCTCCCGGTTCCAGTCTGAGCAACGAGTTCTGGCGGAACTGGGCGACGATCAGCCGCTTCTGTTCCGGGATAAAAACCATCACCGGGCGTAGCGGCAGCGCGGCGGCATAGGTTCCCGGGCGAATCAGCACCTGGGTGATATAACCATTGCTCGGCGCGCGTACGGTGGTTTGGTCAAGGTTGTATTTCGCTTCCGCCAGCTGCGCGCGCAGGCTCACCACCTGTGATTGCTCGCCGTTAAGCTGGCTGTCTAATTGGCTCTGAATCTGCGCCTGCTCGGCAACCGAGGCCTTCACCAGCGCATCCTGAGCGAGATAGTTTTGCCGGGCATTATCGATATCGCTTTCCGAAAACGGGTTGACCCGCGCCTGGCTGCCTTTTAAATAGCGCTGATAATCTTTGTACAAACGGTCACGCTCCGCGGATACCCGCACGGTGTTCGCCTGCGCTTCCGACAGCTGGGCTTTCAGGGTGTTGATACTGTGCAACGCGGTGACGAGGTCGGCCTGTAGCCTGTCGACGCGCGCCTGATAGCGCACCGGGTCGATGGTGAACAGCACCTCGCCCTTTTTCACCCGCTGGTTGGCTTTTTCGCTCACGCTGCTAACAATGCCGGTAACCTGCGGCGTAATGGGAATCGAAATAACCGCTTTCTGCGCGGTAAACGTATAAGGATGGTTATAGTTCATTAATAAAATAAGCGCGCTAACAATAAATACGCCGCCTAATGCCGCGGTCGGCACCGTCCATTTATTTACCGGGATACGGAATATTTTAAATACCGACCACGCAATCGCCACGTACGTCAAAATGATCAGTAGATCCATGATTATTTCTCCGACGAGGATGGCGGCGCAGGCGGCTGCAGATGCGCGATTTTATGTTCAAGATCGGCGATACGTTGATTAAGCCGCGCCAGCTCGCCGTCGCCGCGATCAACACCGTCAGAGCCTGCTTCGTCAGGCTTATGCTGCATTCCCCAACCGCGCTCCGGCTGATACAAGGTGGCCCAGATCCATAAGAATGGCCAAATTACATGCAACGTAAACAGACTGACCCAACCCGCGACGTGAATCGCATCGGAGTGCGGATGGTTGCGTTTCTTCGCAATCAGGTACGGAATATCATGAAGGATGATGATCCCGTAAAAAATAACCAGAAAAACGAAGATCAGAACGCCCAGCGCAAAATAATTG
>CABUCP010000244.1 GCA_902490055.1 uncultured Klebsiella sp.
GCTACCGGTGAGCTGACTGCTTTGTTGTCGGCAATAAAATTGGGCGCCAAGATCATCCACCGCGATATCAATAAGGCCGGTCTGGTCGATATCCTGGGTGCCAGCGGTGCGGAAAACGTTCAGGGTGAAGTTCAGCAGAAGCTGGACCTGTTCGCGAATGAAAAATTAAAAGCTGCACTGCGCGCACGTGATATCGTCGCCGGTATCGCCTCGGAAGAAGAAGATGAAATCGTGGTCTTCGAAGGGTGCGAACACGCCAAATACGTTGTGCTGATGGATCCGCTGGATGGCTCCTCCAACATTGACGTTAACGTCTCCGTGGGGACTATCTTCTCTATCTACCGCCGCGTCACGCCGGTCGGTACGCCGGTCACCGAAGAAGACTTCCTGCAGCCGGGTAACAAACAGGTTGCCGCGGGTTATGTGGTTTACGGCTCCTCCACCATGCTGGTCTACACCACCGGCTGCGGCGTGCACGCCTTTACCTACGACCCGTCACTCGGCGTCTTCTGCCTGAGCCAGGAGCGCATGCGCTTCCCGGAGAAAGGCAAAACCTACTCCATCAACGAAGGTAACTACATCAAGTTCCCGATGGGCGTGAAGAAGTACATCAAGTACTGCCAGGAAGAAGATAAAGAGACCCAGCGCCCGTACACCTCGCGCTATATTGGTTCTCTGGTGGCCGACTTCCACCGCAACCTGCTGAAAGGCGGCATCTACCTGTATCCAAGCACCGCCAGCCATCCGCAAGGGAAGCTGCGTCTGCTGTACGAATGCAACCCAATGGCGATGCTCGCGGAGCAAGCCGGCGGTAAGGCCAGCGATGGTAAAGAGCGCATCCTCGATATCATTCCGGAAAGCCTACACCAGCGCCGCTCGTTCTTCGTCGGCAACGACCACATGGTAGAAGACGTCGAGAACTTCATTAAAGAGTTCCCGGACGCTTAAGTTCTGCCTTCCCTTCCCGCCCTGCGGGAAGGGAGCTCCCTGTCAGCGATTCACCGCCCCGCCCACGCGAGTCACCGCCGCATTCTGGCGATTTTCCCAAAGCACCGTCAGCCCGCGCTGCAGCGCGATAAAGATAAACAGCAGGATGCCGATGGCAATCTTCGTCCACCATGAACTGAGCGTGCCGTCGAAGTTAATGTAGGTCTGAATCAGCCCCTGAATCGCCACGCCGAATAGCGTCCCCAGCACCGTTCCCACGCCGCCGCTGAGCAGCGTGCCGCCGATCACCACCGAGGCGATCGCATCCAATTCCACGCCGACGCCCGCCAGCGCGTAGCCGGCCTGGGTGTAGATGGAAAAAACGATTCCGGCAAGCGTCGCCAAACCGGTCGACAGCATATAAATACGAATAGTCGTGCTGCGGGTGGAAATGCCCATCAGGTTAGCCGACGCCGCGCTGCCGCCGATGGCGTAGACCTGGTTGCCGAAGCGGGTACGATGGGCGAGGAAAATCCCCAGTACCACCACCAGCAGCATCAGCAGCCCCATCGCGCTCAGGCGTCCGCCGCCGGGAATGGTCCACGCCAGCCCCGATAGCGTGTCGTACAGCGGATGATCGATAGGTATCGACTCTTCCGAGACCAGGTAGCTAACGCCGCGCAGGAAAAACATACCGGCAAGCGTGATAATAAACGCCGGGATTTTCAGCGCATCGATCAGTAGCCCCATCAACGCGCCGAAGGCGCAGCCCATCGCCAACACCAGCGGGAACGCCAGCAGCGGCGAGATCCCCCAAAAGCCGATAGCCTTGGCAAGAAATACCCCAGTGAAAGCGATCACCGAACCGACCGACAGATCGATCCCGCCGCTGAGGATCACAAAGGTCATCCCGACGGCGATGATCCCAAGGAAGGCGTTATCGGTAAGGATATTGCAAATCACCCGCGTCGAGGCAAAGCCGGGAAACTGAGTCAGGCAGTAGAGATAGCCCAGCACGAACACCGCAAGGGTAATCATCAAAGGCAAATTACGTTTTATCACGGCCGCGTACCCCTTTCAGTAGACTGATAAAGCGCGGCGACTGAACGATCAGTACGCACAGCACCACCACCGCTTTCACCACCTGGTTAAGCTCCGGCGGGAAGCCGGACAGCAAAATCCCGGTGTTCATGCCCTGGATAATCAGCGCCCCCACCACCGATAGCAGCAAATTGAAGCGCCCGCCCATCAGCGAGCCGCCGCCGATCACCACCGCCAGGATAGCGTCCAGCTCCAGCCACAGCCCGGCATTGTTGGCATCGGCGCCGCGAATATCCGCCGCCACAATAATTCCGGCAATCGCCGCGCAGATGCCGCTCAGTACATAGGCCAGCATCATCACGATACGCGTATTCACCCCGGCGTTTTTCGCCGCGCGAATGTTAATCCCCACAGCTTCAATAAACATGCCGAGCGCCGTTTTGCGGGTAAATAGCCAGAAAAGCAGCAGCGTCAGCGCCGCGATAATCACCGGCGTTGGTAACAGCAGCAGCGATCCGCTGCCGAGCCACGCCAGCGGCGGCGAGTCAAAGGTGACGATCTGCCCGGCGGTGATCAACTGCGCCACGCCGCGCCCGGCGACCATCAGGATAAGCGTGGCGACGAACGGTTGGATCTTCAGCACCGCCACCAGAATGCCGTTCCACAGGCCAGCCAGCGCCCCTGCCCCCAGCGAGGCCAATAGCACTACCGGCAAACTGTGGCCGGATACCGTCATCGAGGCGGCGGTCGCCCCGGCGATTGCCATCACCGCGCCTACCGACAGGTCAATACCGCCGGTAGCAATCACCAACGTCATCCCGATCGCCAGCAGCGCGACCGGCGCCGCACGGTTAAGAATATCTATCGGGCTGCCGAACAGCCGCCCTTCCTGGAGCACTATCTGGAAGAAATGCGGCGCGACCAGGCTGTCCACCGCCAGCACCAACAGTAGAGCGATAATTTGCGGCATCCCTTTTGGCCAGCTAAAGCGCCGTTTCGGTTGTCCACTTTGCGGTACGGTTCTGGGCATCATGCAGGGCTCCTTATGCCGCAATCGCGTTCATGATCGCCGGGACCGACAGCTCGGCCAGCGGGATTTCCGCCACCTGCTGGCGATCGCGCATGATAATCACCCGGTCGGCGTAGCCCACCAGTTCCTCCAGCTCGGAGGAGATAACCAGCAGCGCCAGCCCATCGGCGCAAAGAGTTTCAATCAGGCGAATAATCTCGGCGTGGGCGCCGACATCAATACCGCGCGTCGGCTCATCGAGGATCAGAAACTGCGGCTTAGTCAGCAACCAGCGCGATAGCAGCACCTTCTGCTGGTTGCCGCCGGAGAGAAATTCGATCGGCTGCTCGGCGCTGGGGGTGCGAATGCCGAGTTGGCGAATAAAACGTTCGGCTATCTCATTCTGTTCGCGGCGCGGGATCGGCCGCAGCCAGCCGCGCTGCGCCTGTAGCGCCAACACGATATTTTCCCGTACCGACGCCGCGGCAATAATGCCGTCGGTTTTGCGGTCTTCCGGGCAGAAACCAATCCCGAGGCAGGAGGCCTGGTGCGGCGAACGCAGCGTTTGCGGCTTGCCTTTGATCCACGCTTTACCGCTGTCGGCGGGTTTGATACCGAAGATCACCTCCGCCGTTTCGGTGCGCCCGGATCCCAACAGCCCGGCCAGACCAACGATTTCTCCTGGCCGTACCTGCAGAGTGAACGGCGCAATCGTCCCTTTTTTACCAAAGGCTTCAAATGCCGCCACCGGTTTATCGCTCAGCAGCGTGCGCCCGGCGCGCTGTAGGGCCTGATGGTCCAGTTCGCGGCCCAGCATCATTTTGACCAGCTCGATCTGCGGCAGCTCGCGGGTCTCCCGGCAGCCGACGAAACCGCCGTTGCGCAGCACGGTAATGCGATCGCTGACGGCATAAACCTGGTCGAGGAAGTGGGTCACGAAAATCAGGCTGACGCCGTTGTCGCGCAGTTGGCGCATCAGGGTGAACAACATTTCCACCTCCTGAGTATCCAGGCTGGCGGTCGGTTCATCGAGGATCAGTACTTTCGCCGACAGGTCGATGGCCCGGCAGATGGCGACAATTTGCTGCATCGCCACCGAAAAGCGGTTCAGCGGTTCGCGCACGTCGAGGGAGAATCCATAGGAGGCCATCAGCGCGGTGGCGCGCTTCTCCATCTCTTTACGCCGCAACAGGCCAAAGCGCTTCGGTTCGCGGCCAATAAACAGGTTATCCGCCACCGACATATTCGGCAGCAGGTTAACTTCCTGATACACGGTACCTATCCCCAACTGCTGGGCGTGAGCGGTGTTTTTCGGCGAAATTCGCTGCCCTTCGAGCCAAATCGCCCCGCGATCGGCATGGTAAACGCCGGTGAGCGCTTTAATCAGCGTCGATTTCCCGGCGCCGTTTTCGCCTAACAGCGCCATGATTTCGCCGCGTCGCAGGCTGAAATTGACGTTATCCAGCGCCTTCACGCCGGGGAAGAATTTGCTTAATCCTTCGGTGCGGAGGATTTCCTGATGTTGGTCGGTGGTCATGGTTCCCCCTGCATCACGCCGGATGGCGCTACGCTTATCCGGCCTACAAAAGAGCGAAATGTAGGCCGGGCAATCGTAGAGCCCCGGCATTTTCATGAAGGCTTAGTAGCCCATATTTTTCTTCTTCTCTAACTCTTCTTTCGCCGTATCCGGCAGGTAAAGGGTTGATTTGGTGATGGTCAACTTCTCCGGTAGGGTGCCGTCCTTTTTGTATTTCTCCAGCGCATCAAACGCCGGGCCGGCCATATTCGGCGTCAGCTCAACGCTGGCATTGGCTTCACCGGCGATCATCGCTTTGTAGATATCCGGCACGCCGTCGATAGAGCCGGTGAGGATATCTTTACCCGGTTTCAGCCCGGCCTCTTTGATAGCCTGGATCGCGCCGATCACCATGTCATCGTTATGGGCGAAGACCATGCAGATGTTCTTACCGTTGTTTTCCGCTTTGATAAAGCTTTCCATCACCTCTTTGCCTTTACTGCGGGTGAAGTCGCCGGACTGCGAGCGGATAATCTTGATGTTGGACGCTTTGGCAATTGAGTCAGCAAAACCTTTCTTACGGTCGATGGCGACGCTGGCGCCGACGGTGCCCTGCAGTTCGACAACGTTACAGGGTTTGCCATCGACGGTTTTCACCAACCAGTCGCCAATCAACTGGCCTTCCAGCACGTTGTTAGCGGTGACGGTGGTCATGTACAGCGACTTATCTTTGACGTCGATCGAGCGGTCGAGGAGGAAGACCGGAATATTCGCCTCTTTCGCCTCTTTCAGTACCGGCTCCCAGCCGGTTGCGACTACCGGCGCGATGAAAATAGCGTCTACGCCCTGGGCAATAAACGAGCGTACGGCTTTAATTTGGTTTTCCTGTTTTTGCTGACCGTCGGCGATCTTCAGAGTAATACCGCGCTTCGCCGCTTCTTCCTTAGCAACATTCGTTTCGGCCGCTCGCCAGCCGGATTCAGAGCCGACCTGCGAAAATCCTACGGTGAGAGGGGCAGCCATGACCATAGACGACATAGCTGCAGAAACAGC
>CABUCP010000245.1 GCA_902490055.1 uncultured Klebsiella sp.
AGACGAGAGCAAAGAGAAGTATTACTGCCTGTCGATGCTTCCTTATCCTTCTGGTCGACTACACATGGGTCACGTGCGTAACTACACCATTGGCGACGTTATCGCGCGCTATCAGCGTATGCTGGGCAAAAACGTCCTGCAGCCGATCGGTTGGGATGCGTTTGGTCTGCCTGCGGAAGGCGCGGCGGTGAAAAACAACACCGCACCGGCTCCGTGGACCTACGACAACATCGCTTACATGAAAAACCAGCTGAAGAAGCTGGGCTTCGGCTATGACTGGAGCCGTGAAATTGCGACCTGCACCCCGGAATATTACCGCTGGGAGCAAAAATTCTTCACCGAGCTGTATAAAAAAGGCCTGGTGTACAAGAAAACTTCGGCGGTGAACTGGTGCCCGAACGATCAGACCGTGCTCGCCAACGAACAGGTTATCGACGGCTGCTGCTGGCGCTGCGACACCAAAGTTGAGCGTAAAGAGATCCCGCAGTGGTTTATCAAAATCACCGCGTATGCTGACGAACTGCTCAACGATCTGGATACCCTGGACCACTGGCCAGACACCGTTAAGACTATGCAGCGCAACTGGATCGGCCGTTCTGAAGGGGTGGAAATCTCCTTTGACGTCAACGACTACGCCGACAAGCTGACCGTCTACACTACTCGCCCGGACACCTTTATGGGCTGCACTTACCTGGCCGTCGCTGCGGGTCACCCGCTGGCGCAGCAGGCTGCGGCGAACAATCCGGCGCTGGCCGCTTTTATCGACGAATGCCGTAACACCAAAGTTGCTGAAGCAGACATGGCGACAATGGAGAAAAAAGGCGTCGATACCGGCTTTAAAGCGATTCACCCGCTGACCGGCGAAGCTATCCCGGTGTGGGCGGCAAACTTTGTCTTAATGGAATACGGCACCGGCGCCGTGATGGCCGTCCCGGGTCACGACCAGCGCGACTACGAGTTTGCCAGCAAATACGGTCTCAACATCAAGCCGGTTATCCTGGCCGCCGACGGTTCCGAGCCGGACCTCTCCGGGCAGGCGCTGACTGAGAAAGGCGTTCTGTTCAACTCCGGCGAATTCAACGGTCTGGACCACGAAGCCGGCTTCAATGCTATTGCCGACAAACTGGCCGCGATGGGCGTTGGCGAGCGTAAAGTTAACTATCGTCTGCGCGACTGGGGCGTTTCCCGTCAGCGTTACTGGGGCGCGCCGATCCCGATGGTCACCCTGGAAGACGGCACCGTGATGCCGACGCCGGAAGATCAACTGCCGGTTATCCTGCCGGAAGACGTGGTTATGGATGGTATCACCAGCCCGATCAAAGCCGATCCGCAGTGGGCGAAGACCACCGTTGACGGTATGCCGGCGCTGCGTGAAACGGACACCTTTGACACCTTTATGGAATCTTCCTGGTACTACGCGCGCTACACCTGCCCGCAGTACGACAAAGGCATGTTGGATCCGAATGCCGCTAACTACTGGCTGCCGGTTGATATCTATATCGGCGGTATCGAACACGCCATCATGCACCTGCTGTATTTCCGCTTCTTCCACAAGCTGATGCGCGATGCCGGGATGGTGAACTCCAACGAGCCGGCCAAACAGCTGCTGTGCCAGGGCATGGTGCTGGCCGATGCGTTCTACTACGTTGGCGAAAACGGCGAACGTAACTGGGTATCGCCAATCGATGCCACCGTTGAGCGTGATGAAAAAGGCCGTATCGTTAAAGCCTTCGACCCACAGGGCCGCGAGCTGGTGTACACCGGCATGAGCAAAATGTCCAAGTCGAAGAACAACGGTATCGACCCGCAGGTGATGGTTGAGCGCTACGGCGCGGACACCGTGCGTCTGTTCATGATGTTCGCTTCTCCAGCGGAAATGACTCTCGAATGGCAGGAATCCGGCGTAGAAGGCGCAAACCGCTTCCTGAAACGCGTCTGGAAACTGGTCTACGAGCATACGGCTCAGGGCCCGGCCGTCGCACTGGATGTCGCCAGCCTCAGCGAAGATCAACAAGCGCTGCGTCGCGACGTACACAAAACTATCGCCAAAGTAACTGATGATATCGGTCGCCGTCAGACCTTCAACACGGCGATCGCCGCGGTGATGGAACTGATGAACAAACTGGCGAAAGCGCCGCAGGAAGGCGAACAGGATCGCGCGCTGATGCGTGAAGCCCTGCTGGCAGTCGTGCGTATGCTCAACCCGTTCACCCCGCACGCCTGCTTCACGCTGTGGCAGGAACTGGGCGGTGAAGGCGATATCGACAACGCGCCGTGGCCGGTGGCTGACGAAAGCGCCATGATCGAAAACACCATTCTGGTTGTCGTCCAGGTAAATGGTAAAGTTCGTGGTAAAATTACCGTTCCGGTAGATGCAAGCGAAGAGCAGGTTCGTGAACGTGCAGGCCAGGAACATCTGGTCGCGAAATACCTCGAAGGTGTGACCGTACGTAAAGTTATTTACGTTCCGGGCAAACTGCTCAATCTGGTCGTTGGCTAAGCGCGGGAGGAAGCGTGCGATATCTGGCAACAATGCTGTTATCTCTGGCGGTGTTAATCACCGCCGGTTGCGGTTGGCACCTGCGTAGTACTACGCAGGTGCCAACGACAATGAAAACTATGATTTTCCAGTCGAGCGATCCGAATGGTCCACTTAGTCGTGCGGTTCGCAATCAGCTGCGCCTGAATGGCGTTGAGCTGATCGATGCCGATACGCTGCGTAAGGACGTTCCGTCTCTGCGTCTGGGTAACTCATCCATTCAGAAAGATACGGCATCCATTTTCCAGGATGGTCGTACCGCTGAATACCAGATGGTGCTCACCGTTAACGCTACCGTGCTGATCCCGGGTCATGATATTTACCCAATCAACACCAAGGTTTATCGTTCGTTCTTCGATAACCCACAGGCGGCGCTGGCGAAAGATGCCGAGCAGGACATGATTATTCGTGAAATGTACGACAAAGCCGCGGAACAGCTGATCCGTAAGCTGCCGAGCGTACATGTTGCGGATGTCGAAGCTACCAAAGAGGCTGAACAGCCGGTGTCCGGTACTCCGGCCGCGTCGACCTCTGGCAACCGCGTTTCTACTACGCTGGGTAACTGATGATTCGGTTGTACCCGGAACAACTCCGCGCGCAGCTCACTGAAGGGCTGCGCGCGGCATATCTTCTGCTTGGTAGCGACCCGCTGCTGTTACAGGAAAGCCAGGATGCGATCCGCGAAGCCGCGGCCGCTCAGGGCTTTACTGAACACCACACTGCGACTATCGATGCCAGTACCGACTGGCCGGCCCTTTTCTCCTTAAGTCAGGCGCTGAGTCTTTTCTCCAGCCGCCAGACGTTACTTCTGATCCTGCCGGAAAACGGTCCCAATGCGGCAATTAACGAACAGCTGGCAACGCTGGTCGGCATGCTGCATGAAGATTTACTGCTGATTGTCCGCGGCAATAAATTGACCAAAGCACAGGAAAACGCGGCCTGGGTGACATCGCTTGCCAGCCGCGCCGTACAGATTAGCTGTCAGACGCCGGAATACGCGCAGCTTCCGCGCTGGCTGGCGGCCAGGGCTAAACAGAATAATCTGCAGTTAGATGAGGCGGCCAGCCAGCTGCTGTGCTACTGCTACGAAGGCAACCTACTGGCGCTGGCGCAGGCGCTGGAGCGGCTCTCGCTGCTATGGCCTGATGGCAAACTGACGCTGCCTCGCGTTGAACAGGCGGTAAACGATGCCGCCCATTTCACGCCATATCACTGGGTCGATGCCCTGTTGGCCGGGAAGAGCAAGCGCGTACTGCACGTGCTGCAGCAACTGCGTCTCGAAGGCTGTGAACCCGCGATTCTCCTGCGCACGCTGCAGCGCGAGCTGCTGCTGCTGGTGAATCTAAAGCGCCAGTCGGCGCATACCCCGCTGCGTACGCTGTTTGATAAACATCGGGTCTGGCAAAATCGTCGTCAACTGGTCGGCGACGCGCTTACGCGGCTTAGCGCTGAACAGCTGCGTCAGGCGGTCACGTTGTTGACCCGCGCCGAGCTCACCTTCAAACAGGATTATGGCCAGTCAGTATGGCCCGAGCTGGAAAGCCTTTCGTTATTGCTCTGCCATAAAGCGCTGGCAGACGTTTTTATTGATGGTTGATATGACTCAGTTGCAGGCGATGTACGGCGGCACCTTCGATCCGGTGCATTATGGTCACCTTAAACCGGTTGAGATTCTGGCCAACCAAATCGGCCTTAGTCGGGTGATTATTGTGCCTAATAATGTGCCTCCGCACCGCCCGCAGCCGGAAGCGACCAGCGCCCAGCGCGTGCATATGCTGGAACTGGCGATTGCCGATAAACCGCTGTTTGTGCTGGATGAGCGCGAACTGCAGCGAGATACCCCTTCCTGGACGGCACAAACGCTACAGGAGTGGCGCCAGGAACAAGGTCCCGAGCAGCCGCTGGCGTTTATTATCGGCCAGGATTCACTACTGACCTTCCCCACCTGGCATAACTACGCCACCATCCTCGACAACGCCCACCTGATTGTCTGCCGACGCCCGGGTTATCCGCTGGCCATGAAGCGAGAAGAAGATCAGCAGTGGCTCGATAAGCACCTGACCCACGACGTAGAGCAGCTGCACAGCCGCCCCGCCGGGGTAATTTACCTGGCGGAGACACCGTGGTTTGATATCTCCGCCACGCTGATCCGCCAGCGTCTGCAGCAGGGCGCCTCCTGCGCCGAGATGCTGCCGGCAGCCGTACTCGATTACATCCACCAACAGAAGCTCTATTGCTGATAACCCGCCGCGGAGATAACGTTAACGCGACGGCATTTCCACGGAGTCAATCATGAAACTATGGCTGGTTCGCCACGGCGAAACGCAGGCAAACGTTGCCGGGCTGTATAGCGGTCATGCCCCTACCCCCCTAACCGGGCGCGGCATTCAACAGGCTCGCGCGCTGGGCGATTGCCTGCGGGATGTGCCTTTCGACCGCGTATTGTGTAGCGAACTCGCGCGAACGCAACACACGGCTAACCTGTTGCTCGCCGAACGGCAGATCCCACGAGAGATTATTCCGACCTTAAATGAGATGTTTTTCGGCGATTGGGAGATGCGCCACCACCGCGATCTGCAAAAAGAAGACCCGCAAAATTACGCTGCCTGGTGTCATGACTGGCAGCACGCCGCGCCGACCAACGGCGAAGGCTTCCAGGATTTCGCGCAGCGAATCTCAACATTCGCGGCCACCCTGCCGCAATATCAATCACTGAATAATCTCCTCATTGTCGGTCATCAGGGAGCGCTAAGCCTATTAACCGCGCTGCTGTTACGGATGCCGGCGGCGGCGATGTGGCATTTCCCCATCGCCCACGGCAGTTGGAGCCTTATCGAATTGCGCGACGATTTCGCCACCCTGCGCGTATTAAATAGCCAGGCAAAATGGCGCGTGGAATAAGAATTCATGGCCGCCCATTGACAGCCAAAGGCAGACTGTTATTCTCCGCAGCCAGGCGATACCCGCTATACGCATGTCACAGAAATTGTT
>CABUCP010000246.1 GCA_902490055.1 uncultured Klebsiella sp.
CGCGGCCATTATGCGTCAGATTTGTGACAGTTTTATGAAAAAAATGACCGTCTGATGAACGCGGATTTTGAATAATGACACGTACTTAACGCATTCTCAGCCGCGGTAATATGGCAAAAGGAATGCGAGCCGCAGGATGAACGGTATAATGAGCGCCAGGCTTTCATCGCAACGGAATTTCTATGCGCATCCTACATACCTCCGACTGGCATCTTGGCCAGAACTTCTACAGCAAAAGCCGCGCCGACGAGCACGCCGCCTTTCTCGACTGGCTGCTGGCGCGCGCGCAGGAACATGAGGTGGATGCGATAATCGTCGCCGGCGATATTTTTGATACCGGCTCTCCGCCGAGCTACGCCCGTGAGCTGTATAACCGCTTTGTCGTCCAGCTGCAGCAAACCGGCTGCCAACTGGTGGTGCTGGCGGGCAATCACGATTCGGTGGCGACGCTCAACGAATCGCGCGAAATTCTCGCCTTCCTCAAGACCACCGTCGTTGCCAACGCCGGTCACGCGCCGTTTATCCTGCCGCTGCGCGACGGCACCCCCGGCGCGGTTTTCTGCCCGGTGCCGTTTTTACGCCCGCGCGAGCTGGTCGTCAGCCAGGCCGGCCACTCCAGCGGTGAAAAACAGCAGCAGCTGTTAACCGCCATCAGCGACTATTATCAACAGCAATATCAGCAGGCCTGCGATCTGCGCGGCGAACGCGCGCTGCCGATCATCGCCAGCGGCCACCTCACCACCGTCGGCGCCAGCAAAAGCGATGCGGTCCGCGAAATTTACATCGGCACCCTCGACGCCTTCCCGGCCAACCGCTTCCCGCCCGCCGATTACATTGCGCTCGGCCATATTCATCGCGCGCAGGTGGTCGGCGGCTGCGAGCACATCCGCTACAGCGGTTCACCGCTGCCGCTGAGCTTTGATGAAACCGGCAAAAATAAAAGCGTTAACCTCGTCGCTTTCAGTGACGGCAAGCTTAGCGAGGTGACGCCGCTGACGGTGCCTATCACCCAACCGCTGGCGGTACTAAAAGGCGATTTCGCCAGCATCAGCGCGCAGCTACAGCAGTGGCAGGATAGCGCACAGCAGCCGCCGGTATGGCTGGATATTGAAATCACCAGCGATGAATACCTGCATGATATCCAGCGAAAGATTCAGCAGCAGACCGAATCCTTACCGGTTGAGGTACTGCTGGTGCGTCGCAGCCGCGCCCAGCGTGAGCGGATCCTTGCCGGCGTTCAGCGAGAAACGCTGAGCGAACTGCAGGTGGAAGAGGTATTTGCCCGTCGTCTGGCGCTGGAGACCCTTGATGCTCCGCAGCAGCAACGTCTGGAACAGCTATTTAATGAAACGCTGCACAGCCTGAACGGTGAGGAACACCTGTGAGAATCCTGAGCCTACGACTAAAAAACCTCAACTCGCTGAAGGGCGAATGGAAAATCGACTTTACCGCCGAGCCGTTTGCCAGCAACGGGCTATTCGCCATTACCGGGCCGACCGGCGCCGGGAAAACCACCCTGCTCGATGCCATCTGCCTCGCGTTGTACCACGAAACGCCGCGCCTGAGCAGCGTCTCGCAATCGCAAAACGATCTCATGACCCGCGACACCGCTGAATGCCTGGCGGAAGTCGAATTCGAAGTCAGAGGCACCGCCTATCGCGCCTTCTGGAGCCAGAACCGCGCCCGCAATCAGCCGGATGGTAATTTACAGGCCCCGCGCGTCGAGCTGGCGCGCTGCGACGACGGTCAAATCCTTGCCGATAAGGTTAAAGACAAGCTGGAGCTGACCGCATCGCTCACCGGCCTCGACTACGGCCGCTTTACCCGCTCGATGCTGCTGTCGCAGGGGCAATTTGCCGCCTTCCTCAATGCCAAGCCGAAAGAGCGCGCCGAGCTATTGGAAGAGCTCACCGGGACCGAGATCTATGGTCAGATTTCCGCACAGGTGTTTGAAAAACATAAACTCGCCCGCATTGAGCTGGAAAAACTACAGGCGCAGGCCTCCGGCGTATTATTGCTTAGCGACGAACAACAGCAGGCGCTACAGCAAAGTTTGCAAGCACTTACTGCCGAAGAACAACAGCAGGTTGCCGAGCAAACTCGCCAACAAAATACCCTGCAGTGGCTGCTCCGCCGTCAGGAACTAGAGACGGAATCCCACCAGGCGCAGGCCGCCCTGCAGCAGGCGCAGCTGGCGCAGGAAGCCGCCGCCCCGCAGCTGGCGGCGCTGCAAACCGCGCAGCCAGCTGAACAGCTGCGTCCTTTATGGTCACGCCTGCAGGAGCACAATACCGCGCTGGCGCAAACCCGTCGTCAGGTTGAAGAAGTAAATGCTCGCTTACATGACAATCTGCGCCGCCGCGCGGGGATCCGCCTGGCCGCCCAACGGCAGATGGCTGAGCTCGAATCCAGCCAGCACGCGCTGAATGCATGGCTAAAAACCCACGAGCGTTTTCAGCAATGGAGCACGGCGCTGGCGGGCTGGAAAGCCACCATCCAACAGATCGCTCGCGATACGCAGCAGCAATCGACGCTGCAACAGCGCCTGCAGGATGCCGCCCGCAAGCTCGGCGAGCTGCCAGCCAGCGCGCTAACGCTCGATGCGGCACAGGTCAACCACGAGCTGGCGCAGCACACCGCCGCTCGCCCGCTGCGCCAGCAGCTTTCTACCCTTCACAGCCGTCTGCAGCCGCTATACCTGCGTCTGCAGCAGCTCCAGCGCGCGGAAAACGCCTCGCAGCAGGAAAAAGAAAAGCTTGAAGCCGCGCTACATCAGCGCCGTCAGGCGTGGAAGGAGAAAAACCAGCAGTTCAGCGATGTGAAAGCCATCTGCGAACTGGAAGCGCGTATCGCCGGGCTGGAAGCCGAACGTGCTCGCCTGCAGCCCGGCGCGCCTTGTCCGCTGTGCGGTTCCGGGCAGCATCCGGCGGTCGAGGAATACCAGGCGCTGGTGCCGGGCATTAACCAAACCCGCCGCGACGCATTAGAACGCGACGTCAGGCAGCTTGCGGAAGAAGGCGCCCAGCTGCGCGGCCAGCTTGAAGCGCTGCTTAAACAACAGCAAAAAGAATCCGACGAGAAAACATCACTTCTGCAGCAGGAGCAAGCGCTTACATCACAGTGGCAAACCACCAGCGCGGCGTTGGCTATCACTCTGGCGCCGCAGGACGATATTGCCGGTTGGCTGGATAGCCAACAGCAGCATGAACAGCAGTTGTATCAGCACCAGCAGCGTCTGGCCTGGCAGGCGCAACAGCAGGAGAGTCAACAGCAACTCCAGCAGCTACAGCAGGATCTTGAGCAGCGCCGTAACGCGCTGCAGGCGGAGCTGAGCGTTTATTCGCTGGAGCTGCCTTCCGCTGCGGAAGCCGACAGCTGGCTGGCCCAGCGCGAAGCCGAGACTCGTAGCTGGCAGGCGAAACAAACCGAAGCCGCCACGCTGCAAGAACAGCGCCAGCAGCTCACGCCGCTGCTGGAAACGCTGCCAGAATCAGCGGAAACCGTCGAGCCCGCCCCGCTGGAAGGCTGGCGTCAGGTGCACGATGATTGCCTGGCGCTGCAGAGCCAGTGGCAAACGCTAGGCCAGCAAGAGAGCCAGCTGCAGGCGCAGTTGAAGGAAAGCGAAAGCCGGTTTACCGCGGCGCTGGCCACCAGTCCGTTTACCGACCAAAACGCGTTTCTCGCCGCCCTGCTCGATGAGCCGACCCGCCAGCGGCTTGAGCAACTGAAGCAGACGCTGGAAAAAGAGGCGCAGCACCACCAGACGCTGGCGCGGCGGGCGCAGGAGTCGCTCGAACGTCATATCCAGCAACCGCCTGCCGATATCGATAGCACCCCGCCGCTGGAGCAGTTGCAAACCACGCTACAGCAGTTGGCGCAACGGCTGCGGGAAAACAGCGCCCGTCAGGGCGAGATCCGCCAGCAGTTGAAGCAACACAGCGATAACCAGCAGCGCCAGCAGTCATTACGCCAGCAGATAGAACTGGCCGCACAGCAGCTGGAGGACTGGTCCTGGCTGAATGCGCTGATCGGTTCAAAAGAAGGCGATAAGTTCCGCAAGTTCGCCCAGGGGCTGACGCTGGATAATCTGGTATGGCTGGCTAACCAGCAGCTCAATCGTCTGCACGGCCGCTATCTGCTGCAGCGCAAAGCCAGCGAGGCGCTGGAACTGGAGGTCGTCGATACCTGGCAGGCGGATGCGGTGCGCGATACCCGCACGCTGTCCGGCGGCGAAAGCTTCCTTGTCAGTCTCGCGCTGGCGCTGGCGCTATCCGATCTGGTCAGCCATAAGACGCGGATTGATTCGCTGTTCCTTGATGAAGGTTTCGGTACTCTGGATAGCGAGACGCTGGATACCGCGCTGGACGCCCTCGACGCGCTGAACGCCAGCGGCAAGGTCATCGGGGTGATTAGCCACGTCGAGGCGATGAAAGAGCGTATACCGGTGCAGATTAAAGTGAAGAAGATAAATGGTCTGGGATATAGCCGGTTGGATAAAACGTTTGCCGTCGAATAAGGCCTGCAACCCCTCTTCCTGGCGAAGAGGGGTTCATTTCGGTTGACCTACAGCGGCCACAGCCATGCCGCGCCGCGCACGCCGCTGGAATCGCCGTGCATCGCCTGGCGAATCGGCGTTTCGCATTCGCCGCCGAATACCCACGGTTTCACCAGCGCAGGCACCGTTTGGTAGAGACGGTCGACGTTACTCATCCCGCCGCCCAGCACAATGACATCCGGGTCGAGGATATTCACCACGTGGGCCAGCGATTTCGCCAGCCGCTGTTCGTAGCGGCACAGCGCCAGTTCGGCCTTTTCGTCACCTTCACCCACCAGGCGCATAATCTCACTACCGGTTAACGAATTACCGCTCAGCCGCTGATAGTCGGTGGCAAAACCGGTACCGGAAATAAAGGTTTCGATACACCCCTGTTTACCGCAGTAGCAGGGGACCTCCGCGCGATAGCGCAGCTCGTCTTCGTCCATCCACGGCAGCGGGTTATGCCCCCACTCGCCGGCGGTACCGTTGCCGCCGCTATGCGCGCGCCCGTTAAGCGCGACGCCCGCGCCGCAGCCGGTACCGATGATCACCGCAAACACGGTGTGCGCCCCCGCCGCCGCGCCGTCTACCGCTTCGGAAACCGCCAGGCAGTTGGCGTCATTGGCAAGACGTACTTCGCGATTAAGACGCAGGCTCAGATCTTTATCGAAAGGCTGGCCGTTGAGCCAGGTCGAGTTGGCGTTTTTTACTACGCCGCTATAGGGCGAAATCGAGCCAGGGATCCCCATCCCGACGGTCCCACGCTGCCCGGTTGCCTGCTCGGCCATCTCCACCAGCGAGGCAATCGTCTCGATAGTCTGGCGATAGTCCTCCCGCGGGGTTGGCAAACGGTGGCGAAATAACTGCTGCCCCTGCTCGCTCAGGGCGACGACTTCCGTTTTTGTCCCACCTAAATCAATACCAATACGCACAGTCTGCTCCTCACCCCGATTAAC
>CABUCP010000247.1 GCA_902490055.1 uncultured Klebsiella sp.
ATCGCCTGGATATCAGTATTCCGCAGGCGGCCATGTTGCAAAAAAATAAGGGGTACATCCCGCCAGAACAGTGGGATGAAGGCATTCCCGCGGCGTTTATTGATTACAATCTGACGGGTTCCACAACCAGCACGCAAGACGATCGCAGCAATAATAATTATCTGAATCTCCGATCCGGTTTCAATATCGGAGCATGGCGGATACGAAATTACTCATCTTTCGAGTATGGCGAGACGCAGCGCTGGCAAACTCAAGGCACCTCGTTACAGCGCGATATCAAAACGCTGAAAAGCGAATTTACCATGGGTAACGCTTATACCTCCGGCGACGCCTTTGACAGTTTCCAGTTTACCGGGATTCAACTGGCTTCAGATGAGAATATGCTGCCAGATAGCCAGCGCGGTTTTGCCCCAACGATCCGCGGCGTCGCCCGTAGCAACGCCCACGTCATCGTCCGCCAGCACGGGTATGTTATTTATGAAACCTACGTTGCCCCCGGGGCGTTTGCCATCACCGATCTGTATCCGACCGCACAGAGCGGCGACCTTGAAATCACGGTGCGCGAAAGTGACGGTAGCGAACGAAAGTTCACCCAGCCCTATGCCGCGGTCCCCTTTATGCTGCGGGAAGGACGTTTTAAATTCAGCGCCAGCGCCGGGCGTTTTGATAATCAGGGTAGCGATGGCGATACCCCTGCATTTGTTCAGGCATCCGCGTTCTATGGGCTGGCCTGGAGCCTGACGCTGTACGGCGGCGCGGAATTATCCAACCACTACCAGGCCCTGGCGTTCGGTATTGGTAAAGACTTTGGCGAAATTGGTGCGCTTGGCGTGGATACTATCGCCGCCAAAGCCGATCTTGATGATAATGAGCAGGATCGGGGACAACAGCTGCGTGCGCAATATCAGAAAAATTTTGCGACCACCGATACGTCGTTCAATGCGTCCAGCTATTACTACACCACTCGTCATTTCTACAGCTTCAGCGATGCGAATAATTATCGCGATCCCGACCAGCACATCAAAAACCGCCGCCATCGCACGCAGTTCAGCCTGACCCAGGATTTCGGTCGGTGGGGCAACGTCAGCGCTTCATTCTACCGCCAGCAATACTGGGACACCCCGGTGACGGACCAGACCGTACATTTGGGCTACTACGCGAACTACCAGGGGATCTCCTGGAGCCTCGGTTACTACCTTACCCGTTCAAGTACGGATAGCAGCAACAACGATCGCGCTGTCAGCATGAGCGTCAGCATACCGCTGAACCTCTGGTTACCGGGCGGGAGCGTCAGCTACAGCCTGAATAATAATCTGGCAGGCCATACTACACAGCAGCTTTCGTTTTATGGTACCGCGCTGGAAAACGATCGCCTGAGCTATAACCTCCAGCAAGGTTTCGACAACCAGGCGAAGACGGCCAACAGCAACCTCTCGCTGGGCTATCGCGGTGGTTCCGGCAGCGCCACTATCGGATATAGCCGCGATCGCTATAGCAATCGTCTGGATTACAGCGCCGCAGGTGGCATTGTCGCCACACAGTATGGCGTCACGCTGAGCCAAACGCTCGGCGACACCATCGGTTTGATTCGCGCAAAAGGCGCTTCTGATGTGCAAGTTGAAGGCGCCTCCAATGTCCATACCGATTCTCGCGGCTACGCCGTCATGCCAACATTGTCCGCTTATCACAAGAATACGCTTTCGCTGGATACCGAGACGTTGGCGGATGAGGTTGATTTAGAACAGAACAGCCAGACGGTAGTCCCCACCAGCGGCGCCGTCGTACTGGCGAATTATCATACCCACGTGGGCGTCAGAACGCTTATCACGCTGACCTATCAAGGACATCCCCTGCCGTTTGGCGCAAGCGCCTATGTCTCCGGTGATGACCAGGCCCGCTCCAGTACCGGTATTGTCGGTGAAGGCGGTCAAGTCTATCTCAGCGGCGTTCCCCTACTCGGTACGCTGCATGCCAACTGGAGCCAACAGGGGCAGACCGTCAGTTGCTCCACTCCCCTTACCTTACCAGCGGCCACCGAGTTCAGCCCCGTCAGACAGTTGGCGGCACAATGCCATTAATAACAGAGGAAAATGTGAAACAACGCACGCGATTATTCGAGATTCTCATGGTACTGGCGGCCTGTATTCTCCAGTTCCCCTCAGCGGCAACAGCCGCGCAAATGTGCCCGCCGACGATGAATGATGCCGTTATTAACTTTAATAATTACTCCATCACCGATTATCCAACCCTTCCTCCGGGATCGATGCTATCGGGAGCGATTCTTGGCCAGGAGAATCGTTCTTTCTATAACTGCCCTCAGGGCACCGGGGCGGTAACCATGCGTTTTGTCGCCGATAGCGCGTTAACCGTCGCCGGCGTCAGCGGCGCGGCGCCTAACGGCACCGGCGCCCCCGTGGCTATCTATGACGTCCCCGATATCCCCGGCGTCGGATTTGCCGTGGGGATCCGTGAAACCACGCACTGCGCTGGCCAACCCGTTCACTACATAGCATCAGGAGATGACAGCGTCGCAGTTTGTAACACCGACGACCCTACGCAAATGGCGACGCAGTTTTTCGTCGTGTTCTATAAAACGGCGCAGGAGATTGTGTATGAGCAGCCGAATAGCGGGCAAATCCGGGCGGGGACGTTAATCCTTGAAGATGCGAATGGTAGCATTATCTCGCAAGCAGGCGTAACCGTTGAAGTGGCGGCAACGGACCTGAAAGTGCACAAAGCCAGTTGCTACATCTCTGATAACGACATTACCGTAAATATGGGGCAAAGCAGCGCCAGCGATCTTAATAACGGCATGGATGGCGAAAAACATACTTTTACGATACCGCTGACCTGCGAAGCCTCGCAAATCGGCGCGATAAAAATCGGCTTCTTTGGCCCCAGCGAAAAAGACGCCAACAATAACGATGTCTTAACCCTAAGCACGCAAGAAGGCGCAGCGACGGGCGTTGGGATCCGGATTATGTACGGTGATAACTATGGCGCCGCAAAAGGCAACACCGTCGCGCTCAATAGCACCGGGGTCGAAGCTTTTCCGAATAGCGCGAATATGACCCAGCTTAATCTGGACTATGACGCGCAGTATGTTCGTACCGCCCCGCAGGTGACCGCCGGGCAGGCCGACAGTCTCGCGACCTTTAGTTTAATTTATAACTAGCGGCATATTATATGGCTGTCGGCCTGTAGCCCGCGCACGCCAGCCATCGACGCCGCGCCGGATAACGCGAACTATCAGACACTCATTTAAACCATTGGGTTATTCGCGTTTTCCGAGAGTACGTCCTGCAGCAACCAGTCGTGAAAGACCTTCACTTCAGCCCGCAGCGTGCTTTGTTGCGGGGTAACCAGATAATAGGACCATTTTAACGGCCAACGGCGATCGGGGTGCAGTTGCACGAGCTGCCCGGTCTCGATAAGTTGCTGTACCAGGGCGCGGCGCACGATAGCCACACCGCGACCGCTGAGGGCCGCCAAAATAACCGCCGCCGTCGAGTTAATATGTAGCCCGTTGTCCCGTGTCTCGGGAGCGCCAGGCGCATCGAGCACCTCCTGCCATGAGGGAAAATCGGCGCCGGGGTGCGGCGTATCGTCGTGAATCAATTTTTGCGTCGCCAGCCAGTCGCCACAGGGCATTTTTTCTGGCGGCTCAAGGCGTGGGCTGCATACCAGCACCGCCTCCTCATCCATCAACCAGCTTTTATGTACCCCGGGCCACGTCCCCAGCCCACAGCGAATACCGATATCCGCCTCGCCGTGGGAAACATCCATCAACGTTTCCGTGACGTTAAGACGCAGGTCAATAGTTGCATAGGTTTCAGAAAACCGATTCAGGCGCGCCATCAGCCAGTTCATCATCAGTACCTGGGACGCCGTTACCACCACGACCGAGCGCGCCCGCCGACCGCGTAGCTTATTCAGGCCCGTTTCCAGTTTATCCAGCCCTTGAGTAATATCCTGCAGCGCATCCTGCGCCTCTTCCACCAGCGTCAGCCGCATTTTGCCCGTACGGGTACGATGCAGCAAAGGGTGACCGACCCACTCCTCCAACGAGCGAACAAGCTGACCTACGGCGGCGGGCGTGACGCCCAGCTCCTGCGCCGCGCCGGTAAAGCTACCGTGTCGGGCGGTAGCTTCAAAAGCATGCAGCCATTTCAGTCGGTTAAGTGAACGCATTTGAGTTTTCTCCGCCTCATCATCGACATCAGTATACGCAATCGAGATAGATTTTCTTTCTCGCCAGGCAATTTCTTCTCAGTCGTCAGCACGGGTTAGCCATGGCATTGTGCCGTCACGGGATGAGCAACCAGACGGCTCATCAATGACAACCATACGATTCCAGAGGTTAGCGATGAACGCATCTTTTGCCGGTAAAAAACTGTTAGTGGTCGGCGGTACCAGCGGTATCGGCCTGGCAACGGCGAAACGGGTAGTAGAAGGCGGCGGCAGCGTCGTACTCATCGGCCATCGCCAGGATAAAGCTGAACAGGCGCGCCGGACGCTGGCCGCAGACGGTCAGGTGTCGATTATTCTGGCCGATTTGATGACGCAGGCGGGCCTGCAGCAAGCACTGAACGGCATCAATGCCGAACATCAAGACATCAGCCTGCTGGTCAATGCCGCCGGCGTGTTCTTACCGAAATCCTTCACCGAACACGAACTCTCCGACTATGACTTGTATATGAATCTCAACCGCGCCGCCTTCTTTATCACCCGCGATGTGGTGCGCAATATGATTGCCGCCGGCATCAAAGGCGCCATCGTTAACATCGGTTCCATGTGGGCGCAGCAGGCCATCGGCGCAACCCCCTCTTCCGCCTACTCGATGGCGAAAGCCGGTCTGCACGCATTAACTAAAAATCTGGCGATTGAATTAGGTGGCGCAGGTATTCGCGTGAACGCGGTCTCCCCCGCCGTCGTCCATACGCCGATTTATGAAGGCTTTATTGCGAAAGATGACGTGCAGGCGGTAATGAACAGCTTTGACAACTTCCATCCGCTTGGCCGCGTAGGGACGCCGGGTGATATTGCCGACACCGTGGCGTTCCTGCTTTCCGATAAGACGAGCTGGGTAACCGGCGCCATCTGGGATGTCGATGGCGGCGTGATGGCGGGACGTCACGCGTGATAATGGTGCCGCCCCGCGCGGCATCTGCTTTATTGTTATGACGCTTCTATCGCCTTTAGTAATTTGCTATACAAAGGATCCCTTTTATCTCTTCCTTTGAGGCTATTCTATGTTTAAAAAAACATCCTTTGCGCTCTGCTTGCTGTTCCTCGGTAACATTACCTTTGCCGCTACGCTTCCCGCAGAGCAGCAAAACAAAGAAAATGTTCTGAAGTTTTACAATTTTGCTTTGAATGATAAAAATTTTGCCGCGGCGAAACCTTTTCTCGGCGAGGAATACAAGCAGCATAACCCCACGGCTAAAGACGGCGTCGAAG
>CABUCP010000248.1 GCA_902490055.1 uncultured Klebsiella sp.
CCAGTGTCAGTACAACTGTACGCGTCTCGATTACGATAGCGCCTTGAATATCCGCGAGCTGAAAAAAATCGCCCTTGAGAAAGGCTGGCCGGAGTATCAGCGTCGCTGGCATAAACCGGCCGGTTCCGGTAGCAGAAATCCGGTCGCGGTGATTGGCGCAGGCCCGGCGGGGCTAGCCGCGGGCTACTTCCTTGCCCGCGCCGGCCATCCGGTCACGCTGTTTGAACGTGAAGCCAACGCCGGCGGCGTGGTGAAAAATATCATTCCTCACTTCCGTATACCCGCAGAACTTATCCAGCAGGATATTGAGTTCGTCGTCAATCACGGCGTTGATATTGTCTACGGCTGCGACCCGCGACTCACCATCGAAAAGCTGCATCAGGAAGGCTTCCGCTATGTCCTCATCGGGACCGGTACCGATAAAAACAGCGGCGTGAAGCTTAGCGGCGACAACCTGAATATTCATAAATCGCTCAACTTCCTGCGCGCCTTCAACCGTGGGGATCGCCTAAACGTGGGTAAACACGTGGCGATTGTCGGCGCGGGTAACACGGCAATGGACTGCGCCCGCGCGGCGCTGCACATCCCTGGCGTAGAAAAAGCGACGGTGATTTATCGCCGCTCGCAGCAGGAGATGCCGGCATGGCGCTCAGAGTATGAAGAGGCGGTCCACGACGGCGTTGAATTCCGCTTCCTCAGCAATCCGGAACACTTTGCCGCCGACGGCACCCTCACGGTCCGCGCCATGACTCTCGGCGAAGCCGATGAACAAGGTCGCCGCCGTCCGCTGGCCACCGATGAAACCTGGACGCTTCAGGTCGATACGCTGATTACCGCCATCGGCGAGCAGCAGGATGGCGATGCGCTGGCGGCAATGGGCATTCCGCTTAACGACCACGGCTGGCCGGACGTCAACGCCGATGGCGAGAGCCTCGTGGCTAACGTATTCCTGATTGGCGACGTGCAGCGCGGGCCTTCTTCTATTGTCTCGGCAATCGGCAACGCGCGCCGCGCCAGCGATGCGATCCTCAAGCGCGAGAATATCCGCAGCCACTTCGGCGACAAACAGTGGAATAACGTCGATCCTGCTGATATCTATCGGCGTAAAGGGACTATTGCCATCGCCCGGGTCGATAAAGACGACCGCGATGCCTTCGTCGCGCAGGAGGCGGAGCGCTGCCTCGAATGTAATTACGTCTGCAGTAAATGCGTGGATGTCTGCCCAAACCGCGCCAACGTTTCAATTGCGGTGCCGGGGTTCGAAAACCGCTTCCAGACTCTGCACCTCGACGCGTACTGCAACGAATGCGGTAACTGCGCCCAGTTCTGCCCGTGGCAGGGCAAACCCTATAAGGACAAGATCACCGTCTTTAGCCTTGAACAGGATTTCAACAACAGCAGCAACCCGGGTTTCCTCGTGGAACAGCAGCGCGTACACGTCCGCCAGGACGGCTTGACCTGGCAGTTGGAAATGGATCAGCAAGGCCAGTTCGCCGAGGTACCGCCGCAGCTTGCTGCGATGTGCCGCATCATCAGCCACGTTCATCAACATCATCACTATTTGCTGGGAGCCGTCGAAGTATGAGTATCCTAATGCTTAAAAATGCCACCCTTGCCCAGCTTCACCCGGCAAAAGTGGAAGAAGGTGTCGATATCGTCATTGAAAATGACAGAATTATCGAAACAGGCACTAACCTGAGCCAGCGTTATCCGCAAGCGCGTATTAAAGAAATGCGCGGCCGACTGGTGATGCCCGGGATGGTCTGCTCGCATAATCACTTTTATTCCGGCCTGTCGCGCGGGATTCAGGCCAATATTGCCCCGAGCCCGGACTTTATCTCGACATTGAAAAATCTGTGGTGGCGGCTTGACCGCGCGCTGGATGAGGAGTCGCTGTACTACAGCGGGCTGATTTGCTCGCTGGAGGCGATTCGCAGCGGCTGCACCGCCGTGATTGACCACAGCGCTTCGCCTGCGTATATCGCCGGTTCGTTGAGCCAGTTGCGAAACGCCTTCCTCAAGGTTGGCCTGCGCGGCATGACCTGTTTTGAAACCACTGACCGCAACGGCGGCCTGCAGGAACTTGAGGCCAGCGTCGAGGAAAATATCCGCTTTGCCCGCGAAATCGATCGGGCGCGCGAAAGCGGCAGCGAGCCGTATCTGGTGGAGGCTCACATCGGCGCGCATGCGCCGTTTACCGTGCCGGATGAGGGGCTGGCAATGCTGCGTGAAGCGCTAAAAGCCACCGGACGCGGCCTGCATATTCATATGGCGGAAGACCGCTACGATGTGTCCCATAGCCACCATCACTACGGTAAAGACCTGCTGGTGCGGCTGGCGGAGTTCGATCTCATTGATAGCAAAACGCTGGTAGCGCACGGGCTGTACCTATCAGAAGTGGATATCGAACTGCTGAACGCGCGCGATGGTTTCCTGGTCCATAACGCCCGCTCTAATATGAACAACCACGTCGGTTACAATCAGCGGCTAACGGCCTTCCGCAATCTGGCGTTGGGCACCGACGGTATCGGTTCCGATATGTTTGAAGAGCTCAAGTTCGCCTTCTTTAAACATCGCGATGCCGGCGGGCCGCTGTGGCCAGATAGCTTCGCGCGCGCATTGAGTAACGGCAATACGCTGCTGAGTCGCAACTTTAACGACCGTTTTGGCCGCGTCGAAGCCGGCTATAAGGCGGATTTAACCATCAGCGATTATACGCCGCCGACGCCGCTGCTGGCGGCCAATCTTGCCGGACATATCGCCTTCGGCATGGGGGCCAGCCACGTGCATAGCGTGATGGTTAACGGCGTCATGCTTTATGAGGATCGGCAGTTCGCCTTTGATTGTGAGGCGATATTCGCCGAAGCGCGGAAGGTAGCGAAGAAAATGTGGCAACGGATGGATGCGTTGGCGTAATCCCATCACGGCAAAACAAAACCCGGTCACCGTACCGGGTTTATTTTTGGCTTCTACCGGGGCTATAAATAGCGCAGAAACATCGTTCGGGTAGCCCGGATAAGACGCAGCGCGTCGCCATCCGGGGATCTCCTACACGCTCAATAAGCTGGCGCTGGCGATCGTTCTCTGTTTCTGCAGCGCCGCCAGCGCGTCACTGGTCATCAATGATAGCGCCGCCGTTGGGCACACTGAGATGCAGGCAGGCCCACCGTCCCTCTCCTTACAGAGATCGCACTTCACGATAGCCGGCGGATACAGCGCCGAGGTTTCGATGGTGATCGCGCCGAACGGGCAGGCTACCGCGCAGCTCTGGCAGCCAATACAGCGCGACGCGTCCGCCTCTACCCGATCGGCCCCCATCGTCAGCGCGCCGGTTGGGCAGACCCCGACGCACGGCGCATTCTCACACTGGTGACACATCACCGGCACGCTAAGCGTATCCAGCCGCATTACCTTCAGCCGCGGATGAAACTCCGCCCCCTCAGCGACGTGCTCCAACGCACAGGCGACTTCGCAGGTACGGCAGCCGATACAGGCCTGCGAACTGGCAAGAATAAAATGGGTCATCACCGCTCCTTATGGTCAAATCGCGCCAACATTTCGCTCGCGGCCTGGCGCCCGGCAACCATCGCCGTCACCACCAGATCGGCGCCATGAACCGCGTCGCCGCCGGCATAGATTTTGTCGTGACTGGTCTGCGTGGCGCCGCGACCTTTTCCGCCGGTAATAATCTGGCCCCAGCGGTCAAGTTTGATCCCGTGACCACGCAGCCATGGCATATCGTGCGCCTGAAAACCAAATGCCAACACCAGCACATCGGCCGGAAGCTCAAATTCAGAACCGGCAATCGGCCGTGGACGGCGGCGGCCATCCGGCCCCGGCTCGCCCATTTCAGTACGAATCATCCCGACGTCGCTTACCTGCCCTTTACGGTTACGCAGGATGTATTGCGGCTGGACGTTAAACTGGAACGCCACGCCCTCTTCCCGGGCGTTGACTACCTCTTTTTTCGAACCCGGCATACTTAATTCATCGCGACGATAGGCGCAGGTGACGCTTTCCGCCCCGCGACGCACCGCGGTACGCAGGCAGTCCATCGCCGTATCGCCGCCGCCCAGCACCACCACCCGCTTACCCTTAATGTCGGTTAACGGATATTCAGCGCTCTCATCCAGCCCCATCACCTCGCGGGTGTTGGCAATCAGGAACGGCAGCGCCTGAATGACCCCCGGCGCCTCTTCGCCATCAAGCCCGGCCCCCATTAGCCCGTAGGTGCCGACGCCTAAAAAGATCGCGTCATAGTTGGCAAGGAGATCGCTAAAAGCCACGTCGCGACCCACTTCCTGATTGAGATGGAAACGAATTCCCATATCGCTGAAGATCTCGCGCCTTAGCGACATCACCGTTTTCTCCAGCTTGAAGGACGGAATACCGAAGGTGAGCAGCCCGCCGATCTCAGGATGCTTATCAAAAACATCGACCTGAACCCCGGCGCGCGCCAGGATATCCGCGCAGCCTAACCCCGCCGGGCCGGCGCCGATGATAGCGACTCGTTCGTGGCGCGGCGCGACGTCGCCAATCGTGGGCCGCCAGCCCATTTCCAGCGCGGTATCGGTGATGTAGCGCTCCAGATTACCGACCGCCACCGCGCCACCTTCGTTTTTCAGCGTACAGGCGCCTTCACATAGCCGGTCCTGCGGGCAGACGCGACCACAGATTTCCGGCAGCGAGCTGCTCTGGTGGCACAGTTCTGCGGCGGCAATAATGTTGCCTTCGCGCACCAGACGGATGAAATCGGGAATATGGTTGTGAAGCGGGCAGGTCCAGTTGCACCAGGCTTTTTGCGCGCAGTACAGGCAGCGTTCGCTTTCATATTCCGCATCACAACCGGCAAGACGCTGATAGATTTCGGCAAAATGTCCTTTGCGATCTTCCGCGGTCAGCTTTTTCGCCCCCACCCGCGGCGCTTTATCAAACATCGCTTCGCGCCTTGCCCCACGACGTTCGCCCAGCGATTGTCCCTGAGCCGAACGAATTTGTCTTTCCCGACGCAACCGCTGCAGCGCGCTTTCATCCATTAATCGCAGCGCCTGGGTCGGGCAGCTGGCGACGCAGGCCTGTTGCCCGGACGGATGCTCGCTGCAGAGATCGCATTTTTGCGCCAGCTGCGGGCCTTCTTCGTCGCTGGCGACCATTTCGATGGCGCCGAATGGGCAGGCTACCACGCAGTTTTTACAGCCAATACATTCGGCCTGTTTAAACTGGATGCTGTCATTAGCGACATATAGAGCCTGAGTTGGACAGGAAGTCACGCAAGGGGCGTCGTTACAATGATGGCAGGTCGTTGCGGTGCTGGCATTACGGTGGAAGACAACATGGATGCGCGGAATAAACGCGCTACGCTGCGCCGGCCAGGCATCCTGATGATGCGCCGTGACGCAGGCCACTTCACAGGCATGACACCCAATACAGTTCGCGACATCGGCCACAATAAATC
>CABUCP010000249.1 GCA_902490055.1 uncultured Klebsiella sp.
CAGACGCAAACGTTTTCGTTTATAATGCCCGGCATGTGTTTTTTACCCTGAGAGTAGGTTATGACTGTATTAGGTACCGCGCTGCGTCCTGCGGCCACCAAGGTAATGTTGTTAGGTTCCGGCGAACTCGGTAAAGAAGTCGCTATTGAGTGCCAGCGCTTGGGCATTGAAACCATCGCCGTCGACCGCTACCCCGATGCGCCGGCTATGCAGGTCGCCCACCGTTCTCACGTTATCAATATGCTGCACGGCGACGCGCTGCGTGAACTGATCGCCGCGGAACAGCCGGATTTTATCGTGCCGGAGATCGAAGCGATTGCCACCGATACCCTGGTCGAACTGGAGCAAGCCGGGCAAAAAGTGGTGCCGACGGCGCGGGCCGCAAAGCTCACCATGAACCGCGAAGGCATTCGCCGCCTGGCGGCCGAAGAGCTGCAGATCCCGACCTCCGCCTATCGCTTTGCCGATAGCGAAGAAGGATTCCGCGCCGCCGTCGCGGAAATTGGCCTGCCTTGTATCATTAAGCCGGTCATGAGCTCCTCCGGTAAAGGCCAGAGTTTTATCCGCTCGGCTGACCAGCTCAGCGCCGCCTGGCAATACGCCCAGCAGGGCGGGCGCGCTGGCGCGGGGCGCGTCATCGTCGAAGGGGTCGTCAATTTTGATTTTGAAATCACCCTGCTCACCGTTAGCGCCGTCGACGGCGTGCACTTCTGCGCCCCGGTCGGCCATCGCCAGGAAGATGGCGACTACCGTGAATCCTGGCAGCCGCAGCAGATGAGCGAGCTTGCGCTGGAGCGGGCGCAGGACATCGCCGGCAAGGTCGTTCTGGCGCTGGGTGGATATGGTCTCTTCGGCGTGGAGCTGTTTGTGTGCGGCGATGAGGTTATCTTCAGTGAGGTCTCCCCTCGCCCGCACGATACCGGAATGGTTACCTTAATCTCGCAGGACCTTTCGGAGTTCGCCCTGCACGTTCGCGCCTTCCTCGGCCTGCCGATCGGCGCTGTCCGCCAGTATGGCCCGGCGGCATCGGCGGTAATTTTACCGCAGCTCACCAGTGAGAACGTCTCTTTCGGCAATCTGCAGGCCGCCGTCGGCGCAGGACTGCAGCTACGCCTGTTCGGTAAACCGGAAATCGCCGGCGCGCGTCGCCTTGGCGTGACGCTCGCCGTCGCTGACAACGTCGATGAAGCCATCTATCGCGCCAAAATCGCCGCTGCCGCGGTGGTGGTGAAGGGATAAAAAAAGCCCGGTCGCTTGCGCGCGCCGGGCTTTCGTCATTTAAGGCGCAGAAATTATTTCGCGCCTTCTACCGCTTCACGAGCCAGCTTAGTGATACGCTCGTAATCGCCAGCCTCCAGCGCGTCGGCTGGAACCAGCCAGGAACCGCCGATACACAGCACGCTGTTCAGCGCCAGGTAATCGCGATAGTTCGCCGGAGAGATACCGCCAGTCGGGCAGAAACGAATGTGACCGAACGGACCCGCAATCGCCTGCAGCGCTTTCACGCCGCCGTTAGCTTCCGCCGGGAAGAATTTGAATTCTTTCAGACCATACTGCATGCCCAGCATCAGTTCGGAAACGGTGCTGATCCCCGGGATCAGCGGGATAGTGCCTTCTTCCGTTGCCGCCTGCAGCAGGGATTCAGTCAGACCCGGGCTAATCGCGAACTGGGCGCCCGCTTCGGTAACGGCTTTCAGTTGTTCAACGTTGGTGACGGTACCGGCGCCGACAATCGCGTCCGGCACTTCTTTCGCGATAGCGCGGATAGCTTCCAGCGCGCACTCGGTGCGCAGAGTCACTTCCAGAACGCGTACGCCGCCTGCGACCAGCGCTTTTGCCATCGGCACAGCGTGTTCCAGCTTTTTCACCACGATAACCGGAACTACCGGGCCGTTAGTGAGGATTGCTTCTGCAGTTGTTTTCCAGTTTTTCATCAGAGTTTTCTCTCGCCAGATCTACAAATCGAATCGTCTTAAAAAGTGATGCAGGTTGCACCCTGCTCGGCTCCGGAGAGCTTTTCACGCAGCGCGCCGAACATCTCGCGGCCGGTACCAACCCTGGAGCCGCTGAGGTCAGGAATATGCGGCTGACGCGCCGACAGTTCAGCGTCATCCACCAACAGGGTCAGTTCACCCGTCTGTCCGTTCACGCGAATCATATCGCCATCGCGTACCTTCGCCAGCAGTCCGCCATCGTACGCCTCAGGCGTAACATGGATGGCTGATGGAACTTTGCCAGATGCGCCGGAGAGTCGGCCATCGGTAACCAGCGCAATTTTGAAACGGCGGTCCAATAATACACCAAGTGGCGGCATAAGTTTATGTAATTCTGGCATGCCGTTCGCTTTTGGCCCTTGATGGCGCACCACGACGACGCAATCTTTGTCGAGGAGTCCGGCTTCAAATGCCGGCAGAACGTCATGCTGACTTTCGAAAACGACCGCAGGCGCTTCAATAATCTGGTTTTCTACCGGCACGGCGGAAGTTTTCATCACCGCGCGGCCAAGGTTGCCGCTCAGTACTTTAGTGCCGCCATGGCGCGAGAACGGTTTATCGAAGGTCGCGATGACCTGATCGTCAAGCGGCGCGGCCGCTCCTGCACGCCAGTCCAGTTCGCCGTTATTCAGCCACGGCTCCATGGTGTAGCGTGAGAGGCCAAAACCGGCGACGGTGTTAACATCTTCATGCAGGAGCCCGCCTTTCAGCAGCTCGCGGACCAGTACCGGTACGCCGCCCGCCGCCTGGAAGTGGTTAATATCCGCCGGGCCGTTCGGATACAGACGCGCCAGCAGCGGCACCACATCGGAAAGATCGGAGAAGTCATCCCAATTGATGATAATGCCTGCCGCGCGCGCCATCGCCACCAGGTGCATAGTGTGGTTGGTAGAGCCGCCGGTCGCCAGCAGCGCGACGATACCGTTGACCACCACTTTTTCGTCAATCATTTTACCCAGCGGCATCCATTCGTTGCCGTTGCCGGTCATCCGTGTCACCTGGCGCGCGGCGGCGCTGGTCAACGCTTCGCGCAGCGGCGCGTCCGGATGCACGAACGAGGAACCAGGCAACTGCATCCCCATGAACTCCACGACCATCTGGTTGGTGTTAGCTGTTCCGTAGAAAGTACAGGTGCCCGGCGCATGATAAGAAGCCGCTTCGGATTCGAGCAGCGCCATGCGATCAACTTTACCTTCGGCATACAGTTGGCGAATGCGCACCTTCTCTTTATTCGGCAGGCCGCTGGCCATCGGGCCCGAAGGGATGAACACCGACGGCAGATGACCGAACGACAGCGCCGCCATGGTCAGTCCAGGGACAATTTTATCGCACACGCCAAGATACAATGCGCCGTCGAACATATTGTGCGACAGGCCGATCGCGGCGGACATGGCAATCACTTCACGACTCAACAGCGACAGCTCCATACCGTCCTGCCCTTGGGTAACGCCGTCGCACATCGCCGGTACTCCGCCCGCCACCTGGCCGACGGCATTGGCCGAGTGCAGCGCTTTGCGGATGATATCCGGGTAGTGTTCATACGGCTGATGAGCGGACAACATATCGTTGTAGGAGGTGATAATGGCGATGTTGTTGCGCAACATGCTTTTCAGTGAAGCTTTATCATCTGACTGACAGGCGGCAAAACCGTGCGCCAGATTACCGCAGGCCAGCTGCGAGCGATGGACGGTATCGCTTTTAGCCTGGTTAATCCGGGCGAGGTAGGCAGAGCGGGTTTCGCGTGACCGTTCGATAATGCGATTTGTTACCCGTAACATTGTCGAATTCATAGAGGCTCCTCAAAATTTATCTGTCCGGCCACAGCGCAATGACGACGTTTAATCGTGCAAGTAGCACCACTGCTGGGGCTCAGGGGCAATATGTCTGCAGGCAGTGTAATAAAAAAAGCCCCGGGGGTGAATCCTCCCGGGGCTTAAAAGATTAAAAATTATGCGCCTGACTGCGCCAGATCATGTTACCGGTAAAATAACTCTCCCGGATTAGCGATGAGCTTACTCGAATTCGTTCCAGGAACGGCCATCGCGGGTGATCATCGCAACCGATGCCACCGGCCCCCAGGTCCCAGCCTGGTAAGGCTTCGGCGCATCGCCGTCAGCCGCCCACGCGCCGGTAATAGAGTCAACCCACTTCCACGCCTCTTCAACTTCATCACGGCGCACGAACAGCGCCTGGATACCACGCATGGTTTCCAACAGCAGGCGTTCATAGGCATCTGCCAGGTGAGTCTGATTGAAGGTCTCGGAGTAGCTCAGGTCCAGCTTAGTGATCTGCAGATTATGTTTATGATCGAGACCAGGAACTTTGTTAAGCACCTGAATATCAACACCTTCATCCGGCTGCAGACGAATGGTCAATTTGTTCTGCGGCAACTCCTGCCAGGTCTCTTTGAACAGGTTCAGTTCCGGAGTTTTGAAGTAAACCACGACTTCGGAACATTTGGTCGGCAGACGTTTACCGGTACGCAGGTAGAACGGTACGCCAGCCCAGCGCCAGTTATCGATATCCACGCGGATGGCCACAAAGGTCTCAGTATTACTGGATTTGTTAGCGCCCTCTTCTTCCAGGTAGCCCGGCACTTTTTTACCTTGCGCAAAACCGGCGGTGTACTGACCGCGAACGGTTTTTTCACGCACGTTCGAGCGATCGATACGGCGCAGCGACTTCAGCACTTTCACTTTTTCATCGCGGATGCTGTCGGCAGTCAGATCGGACGGCGGCGACATGGCAATCATGCACAGGATCTGCAGCAGGTGGTTTTGGATCATATCGCGCATCTGCCCGGCCTGATCGAAATAGCCCCAGCGCCCTTCAATGCCAACCTCTTCCGCCACGGTAATTTCAACGTGGTCAATGGTGCGGCAGTCCCAGTTGTTGACGAACAGGGAGTTAGCAAAGCGCAGCGCCAGCAGGTTCAGTACCGTTTCTTTGCCCAGATAGTGGTCGATACGGTAAACCTGGCACTCTTCAAAGAATTCGCCAACCTGGTCATTGATCTCGCGAGAGGTATCCAGCGAGGTGCCAAGCGGTTTTTCCATCACGACACGTGCCGGTTTGGCATTCAGTTTTGCCTCGCCCAACCCTTTGCAGATCGCGCCGAAGGTGCTTGGCGGCATAGCGAAGTAGTTGATGGTGACGCGGTTTTCCTGGTCCAGCATTTCACCCAGGCGGGTGAAGCCGCTGGTATCGTTGACATCAAGATTACAGAAGTCCAGACGACCGCTCAGGGTCTCCCACAAACCTTCATCGATTTTCTCTTTCATGAAGGTTTCCAACGCTTCACGCACCACTTTGGTGTAAGCGTCTTTATCCCAATCGGCGCGACCGACGCCGATGATGCGGGTTTCCGGGTTGATCTGGCCAGCTTTTTCAAGCTGATACAGGGAAGGCAACAGTTTACGGCGCGCGAGGTCACCCTTCGCTCCGAAAATGA
>CABUCP010000250.1 GCA_902490055.1 uncultured Klebsiella sp.
CGGCGGGCATTACCTACCAGGGCAATTTCATGGCTTTGCTGCTGAAAGTACAAAACCAGAATGGCCTGTGTCGGACATACTATTTGCAAGCGCCGGTGCTGGCTGACCTGTTGATGGCTCTGACAAATCGTATGTGTATATTCGCACAGCGATTGCAACAGGGCGGCGAGGCGCTGAAAGAAGAGCTCATCGCCTACAATGAGGCCCTGATCGCCAACACGCCAGAGGTCGGTATGGAGGAGGTGCAGAACCCTAATCCGGAACAGCGCATCATGTCGATCACCATGAAACCGGGAGCAAACGAGTCGACGCTGATATTGATGCTACATAACGAGCAAATAGCAACGTTAAAGATTGATGACAGGCAAGTCGAAGCGTTGATTCTGGGTATCCAGCAGGCGCTTAAAATGGTGGCGGATACTAAGCTAAATGAGTATCTGGCGCTAGCTCTTGATTTTGTACTACTGTATACCGTCGACTTAACCAGCCAACCCAACGTTGAGTTCCAGCAATACGCTCAGGAAGAGTGGAAACTGAATCTGTTTAACCATCATCTGGCCGTGCTCTACAGCTACGAGCAGGAAGACGGTAAGAAGGTGCTTTCCGGCGCGGTGATAAAAACCAGCGTCGAACATCAGTCAGAATTCGAGAAAAGCATTGCGCTGCGTCTGATTGCAAAAAGCCAAAAGCTGAAGCAGGTCCACGACCAGCACACGCCGTACCAGGTCTTTAGTAAGGTGATTCCGTCCGCGCCGGGACAAATGTTGACGAAAGACGAATGCCTGCAGCCATTGCATCAATTCTTCGTTGCCACCAAAGCGGCGCTTGAAGCCTAACTTAAAAAATCAGTGATACAGCACTCTCTGCGCAGGCAGAGAGTGCTTAGCTCATCAGTTCGGGCACTTATAAACCTGACCGTTCATCTGGCTATCGGTCGGGACAAAGCTCGACAGCAGGTTCTGCGTCGGGCTGCTCACGCCATAAATCACGTTACCGCCCATTGCCGCCGCCTGGTTGCGCAGAGCATTCGCCGCGCCGCGCATAGAGCCGCCTTCATCGCCATTCTGCCCGGACAGCCAGTTACTTTGCGTACCGGTAGCCGTGCCTAACAGCTGGCATTCCGTTCCCGGCTTATCTTCGACAAAACGCACGCTCTGGCCGCCTGCGGTTAATTCGTTGCTGGAACTGCAACCCGCTAACAATAATGCTGCGCCGACAATCCCTGCTAAATATTTTACCTGCATGTTATTCCCCAATGAGCTGGACGCACTGGCCCGGATGTAAATCTTATACTAAAAAGCCAGCAAAAAGAAAAACCCCCAGCCATTTCTGGCCGGGGGTTTCTGCATTTTTATGCCGTATAGCGCACGATTACATCATGCCGCCCATACCGCCCATGCCGCCCATACCGCCAGCAGCACCTAAGTCAGGCGCGTCGCCTTTCGGCAGGTCGGTCACCATGCACTCGGTGGTGATCATCAGGCCAGCAACGGATGCCGCGTACTGCAGAGCAGAACGGGTAACTTTAGTTGGGTCCAGGATACCGAAGTCGATCATGTTGCCGTATTCTTCGGTAGCCGCGTTGTAACCATAGTTACCGTCGCCCGCTTTCACGTTGTTAGCAACAACAGACGGCTCTTCGCCGGCGTTGGAAACGATCTGACGCAGCGGTGCTTCCATTGCGCGCAGCGCAACTTTGATACCGACGTTCTGATCTTCGTTCTGAGCGGTCAGGCCTGCCAGTTTAGCGGCAACGCGTACCAGCGCCACGCCACCACCAGCAACCACGCCTTCTTCTACCGCAGCACGGGTCGCGTGCAGGGCGTCATCAACGCGTGCTTTTTTCTCTTTCATTTCAACTTCGGTAGCAGCACCGACTTTGATTACCGCAACGCCGCCAGCCAGTTTCGCTACGCGTTCCTGCAGTTTTTCACGGTCGTAGTCAGAAGTTGCTTCTTCAATCTGCTTACGGATCTGAGCAACGCGGCCCTGAATAGCGGCTTCTTCGCCAACGCCATCGATGATGGTGGTGGTGTCTTTGTTGATCACAACGCGTTTCGCCTGACCCAGGTCTTCCAGGGTCGCTTTTTCCAGCTCCATACCGATCTCTTCAGAGATTACGGTACCGCCAGTCAGGGTAGCGATATCCTGCAGCATCGCTTTACGGCGGTCGCCGAAGCCCGGCGCTTTAACCGCAGCAACTTTAACGATGCCGCGCATGGTGTTAACCACCAGAGTCGCCAGCGCTTCGCCTTCAACGTCTTCAGCGATGATAACCAGCGGTTTGCCAGCTTTCGCTACGGCTTCCAGAACCGGCAGCATTTCGCGGATGTTGGAGATTTTTTTGTCAGCCAGCAGGATGAACGGGCTTTCCAGTTCAACGGCGCCGGTGTCCGGCTTGTTGATGAAGTATGGGGACAGGTAGCCGCGGTCGAACTGCATACCTTCAACCACGTCCAGTTCGTCTTCCAGACCGGTACCGTCTTCAACGGTGATAACGCCTTCTTTACCGACTTTATCCATCGCTTCAGCGATCAGTTTACCTACGGTTTCGTCGGAGTTAGCGGAGATAGTACCAACCTGAGCAATCGCTTTAGAGTCGGAGCACGGTACGGACAGCGCTTTCAGTTCTTCAACGGCGGCAACGACAGCTTTGTCGATACCACGTTTCAGATCCATCGGGTTCATGCCCGCGGCAACGGCTTTCAGGCCTTCGTTAACGATAGCCTGAGCCAGTACGGTTGCGGTGGTGGTACCGTCGCCTGCAGCGTCGTTCGCTTTAGAGGCAACTTCTTTCACCATCTGCGCGCCCATGTTTTCGAATTTGTCTTCCAGTTCGATTTCACGAGCAACGGATACGCCATCTTTAGTGATGGTCGGCGCGCCGAAGGATTTGTCCAGAACAACGTTGCGGCCTTTCGGGCCCAGGGTCACTTTAACTGCATCTGCCAGTACGTTTACGCCGCGCAGCATTTTTACACGAGCGTCGTTACCGAATTTTACGTCTTTTGCTGCCATTTCTTTTATTCCTCAAATTCGTTCAGGGTCGTGCGAATTACGCTTCAACAATTGCCAGGATGTCGCTTTCGGACATGATCAGCACTTCTTCGTTGTCGATCTTCTCAGACTTCACGCCGTAACCATCGTTGAAAATCACGATGTCACCAACTTTAACGTCCAGCGGCTGCACAGTTCCGTTTTCCAGGATGCGGCCTTTACCGACAGCGATGATTTCGCCACGAGTTGATTTAGCTGCCGCAGAACCGGTCAGAACGATGCCGCCTGCAGATTTGGTTTCAACTTCTTTACGTTTGACGATCACACGATCATGTAACGGACGAATACTCATTGATAGCTCTCCTTCGAGAAAGTCATTATCAGTTATGGATGGCGCCGGGCCGTAAACGGTTTCCGACTAGTGCAGAGAGAGATGGGGATGGCCATTTACCGCTTCAAGGGGAAAATTAAAAAAAAATTTTCGCCTGTGCGCTGACGCGCAAAAATATTCGCGTGGCGGCCGCGCTTTCTGGCGCAAGGGGTTGTGATAACATCGTTTTTTTGCCGCGCGCAGGGTTGAGTCATGAGTGGTTTAAAACAGGAGCTGGGGTTAGGTCAGGGAGTCGGGTTACTTTCAACATCACTACTGGGAACCGGCGTATTCGCCGTACCGGCGCTGGCGGCGCTGGTCGCAGGCGATAATAGCCTGTGGGCGTGGCCGGCGCTGATTCTCCTGGTCTTTCCCATCGCTATCGTGTTTGCCGTGCTTGGGCGCCACTTTCCCAGCGCTGGCGGCGTGGCTCATTTTGTGGATATGGCGTTCGGCCCGCGTCTGGCGCGGGTAACCGGTTGGCTGTTTTTATCGGTGATCCCGGTGGGCTTACCCGCCGCCCTGCATATCGCCACCGGTTTTGGCCAGGCGCTGTTCGGCTGGCACGATACTCAGTTGCTGCTTGCCGAACTCGGCACGCTGGCGATCGTCTGGTGGGTGGGCTCGCGCGGCGCCAGTTCCAGCGCCAATCTACAGACGCTGGTTGCGGTAATGATTGTCGCGCTGATCGTCGCCATCTGGTGGCGCGGCGGCATAAACCCGGCACAGATCCCTTTCCCGCAGCCTAAAGATGTCGACACGTCGCAGCTGTTTGCGGCCCTATCGGTGATGTTCTGGTGCTTTGTCGGCCTTGAGGCCTTTGCCCATCTGGCTTCAGAGTTTAAACACCCGGAGCGCGACTTCCCGCGGGCGTTAATGATGGGTTTACTGCTGGCGGGAACCGTTTATTGGGGCTGTACCGTGGTGGTATTGCATTTTCACGCTTTCGGCGAGGAGATGGCCGCCGCCGCCTCTTTGCCAACTATCGTGGTGCAGCTGTTCGGCGTACAGGCGCTGTGGGTCGCCTGCGTCATCGGTTATCTCGCCTGCTTCGCCAGCCTTAATATCTATATCCAAAGTTTTGCCCGCCTGGTCTGGTCGCAGGCGCAGTTCAAACCGGAGAGCTATCTGGCCCGCCTGTCGCCGAGCCAGGTACCGCGCAACGCGCTGAATGCGGTATTAGGCTGCTGCGTAATAAGCACGCTGTGCATCTATTGGCTGAACATTAACCTTGATGCGCTGATCGTCTACGCCAACGGCATTTTCATCATGATTTATCTGCTGTGCATGCTGGCGGGATGTCGACTCCTGCACGGTAAATACCGTGTGCTGGCCACGGTGGGAAGCGTGCTATGCCTGCTGCTGTTGGCCATGGTCGGCTGGAAGAGTTTGTACGCCATCATCATGTTGGCGGTGCTGTGGTTCGCCTTGCCAGCACGCTCACCTTCAGCAAACAGATAACAAAAAACCGGCGCAGGCCGGTTTTGTCGTTTTAGCGGTCGTCTTTATGATCCAGACGGTCGCGCTCATCGTCTTTACGCTGGAACTCCCCTTCGAAGGTGTCTCCATTGCCGCCGCCGGCGCTAAAGCCGCCGCCCGGCATCCGGCTAAAGCGCAGATACGGCATCAATTTTACGGTCATCAGCTTTTGTACCGGCGGCAGCAACAACAGCAGACCGAGGAAGTCGGTAAAGAAGCCCGGGATCAGCAGCAGCAGGCCGGCAAGGATCAGCGACACGCTTTTAATCATTTCTGCGGCAGGGCTTTCGCCGGCCGCCATTTTCTGCTGCATCAGCATCAGGTTTTTGAAGCCCTGGTTGCGTACCAGCGACATCCCCACCACCGAGCTAAAGATAACCAGGATCAGCGTCAGCAGCACGCCGAGCACGTGCGCGACCTGGATAAAGATCGAGATCTCGACGTAAACGTATAAGAAAAAGGCAATAAACGGAATCCAACGCACCGGCGTCTCCTTCATTCGGCCGTCGCTGTCGACGTCCGTGGTAATAAATTTGCTATTCGCGTTTCACAGATGTGGGGTCGGCTCGTCATTTTTCAATCAACAG
>CABUCP010000251.1 GCA_902490055.1 uncultured Klebsiella sp.
GAAAAAGGCGTAGTCAGGCTGATGAATTGTGAGAGTGAGCATAAAAAGGAGTTATGTGTACAATTGTCCAGTAATTGCCAGTTTTATCACGTAGTCCGTCACGCCTTCTTTCATTACCTTTTGGGGAAATAACGCATTGCTCAGGAGGAAGGCGATGGCTCTGGTAATTGAATTCATATGTGATTTGCCAAACGGCGTACACGCGCGCCCGGCCAGTGTGGTCGAAACGTTGTGCAACCGTTTTTCATCGGCGATTGAGTGGCGCAATCTGCGTAACGACGGTCGCGGGAATGCCAGGAGCGCGCTGGCGATCATCAGTAGCAATACCCTGAAGGGCGACGCCTGTCAGCTGATTATCAGCGGCGAAGATGAAGCCGAAGCGTTTGCCGCCCTAACCGCTTTTATCGAAGAGGAGTTCCCGCACTGCGATGCGCCGCTGCCCGACGCGCAGGCGCTGGAGGCCCAGCCGGCGCCGGAATCGCTATTGCGACTGAACCCGACATTGTTCCATGCGCGTCCGGTGTGCGCCGGTAGCGCCGGCGGTAAGCTGATTCATCTACAATCACGCGATTTGCACGAACTCGGCGAACTGCCCGCCGCCGCCGCTCCCGAGCAGGAGCAGGCGGCGCTGGACAACGGTCTGCGTTTGTTTGTGCAGGATATAGAACTGCGTCTACTGGATAACGACGGTACCGCCAGCGCGATTCTGGAAGCTCACCGTTCGCTGGCGACCGACGCCTCGCTGCGCCAGCATCTGCTCGGCGGTATTCTCACCGGGCTAAGCTGCGCGCAGGCGATTGTCGCCACCGCCGACCACTTCTGCGCCCGGTTTCGGGATTCCGGTAACAGCTATCTGCAGGAGCGGGTGCTGGATGTGCGCGATGTCTGCTTCCAGCTGCTGCAACAGATCTACGGCGAAGCCCGCTTTCCGGCGCCGGGCCAGCTGCGAGAAGCGGCGATCTGCCTTGCTGATGAACTGACTCCCAGCCAGTTCCTCGAGCTGGATAAAACGCGGCTTAAAGGACTACTGCTGCGCAGCGGCGGTACTACTTCACATACGGTGATTCTGGCGCGATCGTTCAATATCCCAACCCTGGTGGGCGTCGATCTGGCGGCGCTGCTGCCGTGGGTCGACACTCAGGTGCAAATTGATGGTAATGCCGGGCTGCTGGTGGTGAATCCGGATCCGGCGGTGACGCGCTACTATCAGCAAGAGGCGTGGTTACAGGAGCAAATCCGCCAACAGCAACTGGTGTGGCTTGATAAAGCCGGGCAAACGGAAGATGGGATCCGCGTGGAAATTGCCGCCAATATCGCTCATTCGGTAGAGGCAGCGGCGGCATTTAACCAGGGCGCGCAGTCGGTTGGGCTCTTCCGAACCGAGATGCTGTATATGGATCGCCCGAGCGCGCCGTCAGAAAATGAGCTGTACAACATTTTCTGTCAGGCGCTGGAGCCTGCCGCCGGGCGCAGTATTATCGTGCGCACCATGGATATCGGCGGCGATAAGCCGGTGGCGTACCTGAATATTCCCGCGGAGAATAACCCCTTCCTCGGCTACCGCGCGGTGCGTATTTATGAAGAGTATCAAGCGCTATTTCATACCCAACTGCGGGCGATTCTGCGCGCGTCGGCGCACGGCTCGCTAAAGATTATGATCCCGATGATTTCATCAATGGAAGAGATCCTGTGGGTCAAAGAGCGGCTGGCGGAGGCCAAACAGTCGCTACGCGCCGAACAAATCCCGTTTGATGAAACGATCCCTCTCGGCATCATGCTGGAGGTTCCTTCGGTGATGTTTATCATCGATCAGTGCTGTGAAGAGGTGGATTTCTTTAGTATCGGCAGCAACGATCTTACGCAATATTTGTTGGCGGTCGACCGCGATAATGCCAAGGTGACGCGCCATTACAACAGCCTGAATCCGGCATTCCTGCGTGCGCTGGATTACGCCGTGCAGGCAGTACATCGACAGGGGAAATGGATTGGCCTGTGCGGCGAGCTGGGAGCCAAGGGCTCGGTGTTGCCGCTGCTGGTCGGTCTTGGTTTAGATGAGCTCAGCATGAGCGCGCCGGCGATTCCGGCAACTAAAGCGCGTCTGGCGCAGCTCGATAGCCGCGCCTGCCGCCAGTTGCTGAATCAGGCGATGCAGTGCCGCACTTCTCTCGAGGTCGAGCATTTACTGGCCCAGTTCCGCATGCGTCAGCAGGATGTACCGCTGGTGAGCGCCCGGTGCATCACGCTAAATAGCGATTGGCGCAGCAAGGAGGAGGTGCTGAAGGGAATGACCGATAACCTGCTGCTGGCCGGCCGCTGTCGCTATCCGCGCAAGCTGGAGGCCGACCTGTGGGCCCGCGAGGCGGTGTTCTCCACCGGGCTGGGTTTTAGCTTCGCCATTCCGCACAGTAAATCTGAGCATATTGAGCAATCGACCATCAGCGTCGCCCGGCTGGCGCAACCGGTAATGTGGGGAGACGAAGAGGCGCAATTTGTCATCATGCTGACGTTGAATAAGCACTCGGCGGGCGATCAGCATATGCGTATTTTCTCGCGGCTGGCGCGGCGCATTATGCATGAGGCCTTCCGAAACGCGCTGGTGAATGCGGCAAGCTGCGAAGAGATTGCCGGGCTGCTGTGCCGCGAACTAGAGCTGTAATACGCTTTCCGGCCGCTTTCGGCGGCCGGAAGATGCGTTATAAATCCAGCACCAGGCGGCCGCCTTTGGCGCGCGAGCAGCAGATCAGCATACTTTGCTGACTGGCTTTCTCTTCATCGCTGTAATACTGATCGCGGTGGTCGGCTTCGCCCTCCAGAATCATGGTTTCGCAGGTGCCGCACACGCCTTCACGGCACAGACACTCGACCTTCGCGGCTTTGTTATTCTCAATCACCTGCAGAATGGTCATGTCCTGGGGTACGGTAAACTCACGCCCGGAACGCGCCAGCACCAGCGTAAAGGCATCCCCACCTTTATCCTCAACAATAAACTGTTCAAAGTGCAGCTGATTGGCCGGGATCTGATGCCGTTCGGCGGCGGCTTTCACCGCCTCGTTGAGTGCTGCCGGGCCGCAGGTATAAACGTGGGTGCCGGGTTCGAGATCGGCAAACAGGCGCGCGAGGTCGAGACGGCTGCCGAGCGCCGATACGTGAACGTTAACCCGATCGCGCCACGGCGCGGCGTCGAGCTCAGCAACAAAAGCGTTATTGTCGGCATCGTGGAAACAGTAGTGCAGCCGCCAGTCGGCCTGCCGCTGTTCCAGCTGTGGGATGTGCGATAAAAACGGCGTAATGCCGATACCGCCGGCGATCAGCAGATGCTTACGTGCCTGCGGGTCGCAGGCGAACAGATTGTTGGGCGTCGAAACCGTCAGCGTATCGCCGGGGCGCACCTGCTGGTGCATAAAACGCGAGCCGCCTTTGGAAGGCGACTCGAGACGGACGGCAATCTGCCAGCTTGTGGTATCCAGCGGCGAGCTCATCAGCGAGTAGGCGTTGCTGTAGCGCTGCTCGCCGTCCTGCATCTGGACAATAATATGGCTGCCGCCGCTGAACGCCGGCAGTGGATCCCCGGTTGGCGATACCAGCGTAAAACGCTTCACCTGGGAGGTTATCTGTTCAACATCGCGAACGATCGCCTCAAACATTTGATAATCAGACATCGCTGAACTCCATCAAAAAGTCCCGGCGCAGCCAGAGCCGTCGCCGGGAGAGCGCATTTACAAACCCTGGCAGAGGTACTTCATCTCCAGGTAATCTTCGATTCCGTGTTCTGATCCTTCGCGGCCAAGACCGGACTGCTTCACTCCGCCAAACGGCGCGACTTCGTTGGAGATAAGCCCGGTATTGATGCCGACCATGCCGTATTCCAGTTGCTCGGAAACGCGCCAGATGCGGGCGGCATCGTTGCTGTAGAAGTAGGAGGCGAGCCCGTAGATGGTGTCGTTAGCTTGTGCGATGACCTGCTGTTCATCATCAAACTTCACCAGCGCGGCGACCGGGCCAAAAATCTCTTCCTGCAGCAGCTGCGAGCCCGGCTGTACGTTGCCGATCACCGTCGGCGTGAAGAAATTCCCGCCCAGCGCATGCGCTTTACCGCCGGTTAACAGCGTGGCGCCGCGGCTCAGGGCATCATCGAGCAGGGATTGCACTTTGCGCCCGGCATCGGCGTTAATCAGCGGCCCTATCTGGGCGTTAGGCTCGCTGCCATCGCCGACCTTCAGGGCGGCGACGCGGGCGACGAACTTATCGCAGAACTGGTCATAGACGGCGCGATGAATATAAAAGCGATTGACGCAGACGCAGGTTTGCCCGGCGTTGCGGAACTTAGCGACCAGCGCGCCCTCAACGGCTTTATCGATATCGGCATCGTCGAAGACGATAAACGGCGCGTTACCGCCGAGCTCCAAAGAGAGCTTTTTAATGGATTCGGCGCACTGGCGCATCAGCACGCGGCCGACTTCGGTCGAGCCGGTAAAGGAGAGCTTGCGTACCCGCTCGTCGCCGGTGAATACCGCGCCAATCTCGCGTGACTGGCCGGTAACGACGTTAATCACTCCCTGCGGGATCCCGGCCTGAATCGCCAGTTCCGCCATCGCCAGCGCGGTAAACGGCGTTTCGTTAGCCGGTTTAATGACCATCGTACAGCCAGCGGCCAGCGCCGGCCCGGCCTTGCGGGTGATCATCGCCGCCGGGAAGTTCCATGGGGTGATCGCCGCACACACCCCGACGCCCTGGCGGATGACCATCAGGCGTTTATCGGCGCTGGGCGAGGGGATGATTTCGCCATTGGCGCGCTTCCCCTGTTCGGCAAACCACTCGATAAACGAGGCGGCATAGGCGATTTCGCCTTCCGCTTCCGCCAGCGGCTTGCCCTGTTCGGCGGTCATAATCTGCGCCAGGGCGCTTTTGTTTTCGAGGATCAGACGGTGCCAGTTCTTCAACAACGCGGCGCGTTGGGCGGCAGTGAACGCGCGCCAGGCCGGCAGCGCGGCAGCGGCGGCATCCACCGCCTGCTGCGCTTCCGCTCGCCCCATATTCGGGATCTGGCCGAGCGTTGCCCCGGAGGCAGGGTTGCTGACGGCAAGCGTCGTACCGTCGGCGGCGTCGCGCCAGCTGCCGGCAATCAATGCCTGTTGGCGAAATAGGGCAGTATCAAACACGGACATAACAAACTCCTTCAACGATTACGGCTGGAACACCTGAGCCACGAGGTTATGGAAATGGGCGATACCGTGTTCGGAGATACCGCTGCCGCTGTTGTCGGCCATAATGCGCCCCTGGCCGCGATAGCCGCGGGACTTGAGCCCTTTCTGCACGCTTTCAACCAGGCGTAAATCTTCCGGGCGGAACACGTCGCGATACCATTCAATCAGCGATTTCTGATCGTCGGTCAGCTCTTCGTTGGTGAAATAGAT
>CABUCP010000252.1 GCA_902490055.1 uncultured Klebsiella sp.
CTGCATGTTCGGTCTTGATGCATTTCATCTGGCGCGGATCCAATTCGCCTTTACCGTCTCATTTCATATCATTTTCCCCGCCATCACCATCGGTCTTGCCAGCTATCTGGCGGTGCTGGAGGGGTTATGGTTAAAAACTAATAATCCAACCTGGCGTTCGCTGTATCATTTCTGGTCGAAGATCTTTGCCGTCAACTTTGGCATGGGCGTCGTATCCGGGTTGGTGATGGCCTATCAGTTTGGCACTAACTGGAGCGGCTTTTCGCAATTCGCCGGCAGTATCACCGGCCCTTTACTCACCTATGAAGTTCTCACCGCCTTCTTCCTTGAGGCCGGTTTTCTTGGCGTGATGCTTTTTGGCTGGAACCGCGTCGGCCCCGGTCTGCACTTTTTTGCTACCTGCATGGTGGCGCTGGGCACCATTATCTCCACCTTCTGGATCCTCGCCTCCAACAGTTGGATGCAGACTCCGCAAGGCTTTGAGGTGGTCAATGGTCAGGTGGTGCCCGTTGACTGGTTTGCGGTGATCTTTAACCCGTCCTTCCCCTACCGCTTGCTGCATATGTCCGTCGCCGCCTTTCTCAGCAGCGCGCTGTTTGTCGGCGCATCGGCGGCGTGGCATTTGCTGCGCGGCAACCATACCCCCGCCATTCGCGCCATGTTCTCAATGGCGCTGTGGATGACGCTTATCGTCGCCCCTATTCAGGCGACGATCGGCGATATGCACGGCCTCAACACGCTACAACATCAACCGGCGAAAATCGCCGCCATTGAGGGCCACTGGGAAAATCCGCCGGGCGAACCGACGCCGCTACTGCTGTTCGGCTGGCCGGATATGCAACAAGAACGTACGCGTTTTGGCGTGGAGATCCCGGCGCTCGGTAGCCTGATCCTTACTCATAGTCTGGATAAACAGGTTCCGGCCTTAAAAGAGTTCGCCCCCGAAGACCGGCCAAACTCCACTATCGTCTTTTGGTCATTCCGCCTGATGGCTGGGTTGGGGATGCTGATGATCGCGCTAGGCGTGATTGCGCTCTGGCTGCGCTACCGCCAGCGGCTTTATCACTCCCGCCTATTTCTGCGCTTTGCGCTGTGGATGGGCCCCTCTGGGTTGATTGCCATTCTTGCCGGTTGGGTAACAACGGAAGTCGGGCGTCAGCCGTGGGTCGTTTACGGCGTGCAACGCACCGCTGACGCAGTCTCAGCGCATGGCGACCTGCACATGACGATAAGCCTACTGGCGTTCATCGCCGTCTATAGCTCGGTATTCGGCGTTGGCTACAGCTACATGCTCAGGCTTATCCGCAAAGGGCCGCAGGAACACACGCCGATGCCAACGGGGACGCCAGCACGCCCGCTTTCTGCCGTCACGGATGGTTTTCAGCACAAGGAGTCTCGCTAATGGGTATTGATTTATCAATCATTTGGTTTGTGATCATTGTCTTCGCCACCCTGATGTATATCGTAATGGACGGTTTTGATTTAGGCATTGGAATTCTGTTTGCCGCCGTACGACGCGAGGAAGAGCGCGACGTGATGGTCAACAGCGTCGCTCCAGTATGGGATGGCAATGAAACCTGGCTGGTACTGGGCGGCGCAGGCCTCTTCGGCGCCTTTCCGCTGGCCTATGCGGTAATTATCGATGCGCTGTCGATACCATTAACCCTGATGCTGATTGGTTTGATTTTTCGCGGCGTCGCCTTTGAGTTTCGCTTCAAAGCCACGCCCTCACATCGGCCTTTCTGGGATAAAGCATTTCTCGGCGGATCGCTGCTCGCCACCTTCACTCAAGGCATGGTCGTCGGCGCGGTGATCAATGGCTTTCCCGTGAGCGGTCGCAGCTTTAGCGGCGGAATGTTTGACTGGTTTACGCCATTCACCCTGTTCTGCGGCCTCGGCTTGACGGTCGCGTATGCGCTACTGGGCGCCAGCTGGCTGGTGATGAAAAGCGAAGCGCCGCTGCAAAATGTCATGCGAAGGATCTCACGTATCCTGCTATTGGCGCTGCTGGTGGTGATAGCGGCGATCAGCCTCTGGACGCCGCTGTCTCAGCCAACGATTGCCGCACGCTGGTTCAGCCTGCCAAACCTGTTTTTCCTGCTGCCGGTACCGCTACTGGTGGCTGCAATCGGCGTGTGGCTTTGGCGTTCGCTGGGTCAGCACGCCAGCCATGCGCTACCGTTCGTGTTAACGCTGGCGCTGGTGTTTCTCGGTTTTAGCGGCCTTGGGATTAGTATCTGGCCGCATATTATCCCGCCGGGAATTACCTTATGGCAGGCCGCCGCGCCGCCGCAGAGCCAGGGCTTTATGCTGGTCGGCGCGCTGCTGATTATTCCGGTCATTCTCGGCTATACCTTCTGGAGCTATTACGTGTTCCGCGGCAAAGTTCAACCAGGCGAGGGGTATCACTGATGGGGCCTTTGTGGATCAAGCGTCTACTGTGGATGATGGCTATCTGGGGGGTTAGCGTGCTGGCGTTAGGCGCCGTCAGCATGATGTTTCGCCTGCTGATGACCGCTGCCGGCCTAAGGGCTTAAATAGTTGATAGAAATAAATAATCTGATTCCAGGCATCTCCATTTTACTGTCCGCCATTATGACGCTTGGACTGTCATCATTTGCATTTGCTGCGGATAACCCGCCGCCGCCGGAAAAAGCCGCTCAGCACCATGACCATGACGGCCAGAACGACAAAGGCCCGCAGCACGACGGTAAACAGCCGCCAAAAGGCGGTAACCACGACGGTAAACAACCACCGCATGATGGTAAACAACCGCCGAAAGACGGTAACCATAACGGCAAACAGCCGCCGCGCGATGGTAAGCCGCCACAGCATGGCGACAACCATGATGGCAAACCGCTACCGCCGAAAAACTAATCAAACTCAGCCTGGCGCACCCGTTGCCAGGCTTTTTTTTCGCCCTCTTTCAATGACGCCTGACAAAGGCTTTCCCTTCTTTGAGAAGCACGTAAATAAGATAATATTAAGCCAGGTATATTAATTGCGAGTTATTCATTGATTTGGAAAATAATATGTTGCGAAAAGGAATGGCGACGGTATTGCTCATGTGCGCGCTATTTTCCGGACATCTGATGGCCCAGCGCCAGGGGCATGATTACTTCCCGGTACAAAGCCTCGAACAGCAGTTACTGCACGAGGCCGATTGCGACGAGCTGCGCAGCCTGGCGGAAGAAACCGCCAGTTCACTGCGCGAACATCACCACCGGCAGCATGCGCGTAAAGCCAAAGCGCATTGCTGCCCACCGTGATACGCGGTGATTAAGCGCCTTTGCGCTTAGGCAAGGTTTTCATCAACTCGTCAGGGCTGACGGAGGCGACAATGCTGCCCGGGTGCGGCATTTTGAGGATGTGATTTTTGATTTTACCCACCACGTGCATTTCACACGGGCGACAATCAAATTTAAGCGTTAATACTTCATCGCCGTGGATTAGCTGCATCGGCGTCGCCTTCCAGCTCTTAATCGAGCCCTTGGCCTGTTTTGGACACAGATTAAAGGCGAATCGCAGACAGTGTTTGGTGATCATCACCGGGACATCGCCCTTCTCTTCATGCGCTTCATAAGCCGCATCGATCAACTGTACGCCATAGCGCTGGTAGAAGGCGCGCGCTTTGTGGTTATAAACGTTCGCCAGGAATGACAAATGCGTTTCCGGATAGACCGGCGGCGGCACCGAGACCGGCTTGCGCGTGCCGCGCTGCCAGGCATCAAGACGCGCTTGATCGAGCATTTCCGCCGTTTCGCGACGCAGTTGATTGAGCTGGCTATTCGGCACGAAGAGCGGCGGCAGGTTTATCTGCACATCACGCGGGTAGTAAATCGTCTGCCCGAGTTTGGCTACGCCGTCACGTAGGTTAGCCAGCGCTTTTTCTACCTGGGTGGCTTCGGCGAACTCGCCGTCCAGCGTATGCGTCACGCTGATACCGTCTTCGCAGGTCATCGTCAGCACCAGCTGTTCCTGCCAGCCGCTCAGCGCGATATCAACTGCGATACGGCGCTCACTTGACGTCTTCAGCAATGCCTGCTGCCAGTTGTGGTCAAGGTTGCGGTTCAGCGCCTCATGCGGACGCACTTTATGCAGGTCGGCGGGCATTTCGTTGGGCCACACGCGGTAGCGATTCTCGCCAGTTTTCTCCACCGTGTTAGCGCGGAAGCCGACGATTTCACGTTTGATCATCACGTTCAGCCCGTCGCCGTTGGTCAGCGCATCGGTTACCGCGACATCAAGATGATCTTTACCTACCTTCAATACTTCACCGACCGGCAGGCCGATAAACTTCGGCGAATCAAATGCGCCAATATCGCCCTTGCGCGCGTTCACGAAATAATCGGTGCTGCCGCGATGGAAGGTTTTGTCGGTCGAGGGGACGAAGAAATGCTCGGTGCGCCCGGCGGAAGAACGCGCCAGATCGCCGCGGTCGTCGATAATACGGTCAAGCATCTGGCGATAGTGAGCCGTAATGTTTTTCACGTAGCTCATATCTTTATAGCGCCCTTCAATTTTAAAGGAGCGCACGCCGGCGTCGATCAGCGCCGCCAGGTTGGCGGTCTGGTCGTTGTCTTTCATCGACAGCAGATGCTTTTCATACGCCACCACGCGACCCTGATCGTCTTTTAGCGTGTACGGCAGACGACAGGCCTGCGAACAGTCGCCGCGGTTCGCGCTGCGCCCGGTCTGGGCGTGAGAGATATAGCACTGGCCGGAATAGGCTACACATAGCGCGCCATGGATAAAGAACTCAATGGTCGCATCGCTATGCTGATAAATGGCTTTAATCTGATCGAGGTTCAGTTCACGAGCGAGGACGATCTGACTAAAGCCCGCGTCGGACAGGAACTTCGCTTTCTCGACGCTACGAATGTCGCACTGCGTGCTGGCATGCAGTTCGATCGGCGGCAGATCCAGTTCCATGATCCCCATATCCTGTACGATCAGCGCATCAACGCCGGTCTCGTACAGGTCGGTGATCAGACGCTGCGCGGGTTCCAGTTCATCATCGTGAAGAATGGTATTCAGCGTCACAAATACCTTCGCGCCAAAGCGGTGGGCGAACGGCACCAGGTTGGCAATATCGCTGAGGCTGTTGCTGGCATTGTGGCGCGCGCCGAAGCCAGGCCCGCCGATATAGACCGCGTCCGCGCCGTGTAATATTGCTTCACGGGCGATCCCGGCATCGCGGGCAGGGCTAAGAAGTTCAAGATGATGGTTTTGCAGGCGCATACGCTCGTCGTTATCCGTTATAGGGGGTCGAAATGGCGGCTATTGTAGTCAGAACTGGGCGCAGACGAAAACATTTTCCGCCATGCGCGCAGGGTGAATTTGCACAATTCAGCAAAGCATTGAAGAAAAAGCTATTTCTCAGAAAAACCCGGCAAGGTTACAGTGGCTGT
>CABUCP010000253.1 GCA_902490055.1 uncultured Klebsiella sp.
ACATGATAAAGGAAGCTGCTATGCTAGACGCTCAAACCATCGCTACGGTCAAAGCCACCATCCCCCTGCTTGTAGAGACCGGTCCGAAGTTAACCGCTCATTTTTATGACCGTATGTTTACTCATAACCCGGAGCTCAAAGAGATCTTCAACATGAGTAACCAGCGCAACGGCGATCAGCGTGAAGCGCTGTTCAATGCCATTGCCGCCTACGCCAGCAATATTGAGAATCTGCCAGCCCTGCTGCCGGCGGTGGAAAAAATCGCCCAGAAACATACCAGCTTCCAGATCAAACCGGAGCAGTACAACATCGTCGGCAGCCATCTGCTGGCGACCCTCGACGAAATGTTCAGCCCGGGGCAGGAAGTGCTCGACGCCTGGGGTAAAGCCTACGGCGTACTGGCAAACGTCTTTATCAACCGCGAAGCGCAGATCTACCAGGATAACGCCAACAAAAATGGCGGCTGGGAAGGCACCCGCGCGTTCCGCATCGTTAAGAAAACCCCGCGTAGCCAGCTTATCACCAGCTTTGAACTGGAGCCGGTCGATGGCCAGCCGGTCGCCGATTACCAGCCGGGCCAGTATCTGGCAATCTGGCTGAAGCCGGAAGCGTTCGAATATCAGGAAATTCGCCAGTATTCACTGACCCGCAAACCGGACGGTAAAGGCTATCGCATCGCGGTGAAACGCGAAGACGGCGGTCAGGTTTCCAACTGGCTGCACAACCACGCCAGCGAAGGCGATGAAGTTTACCTGGCCGCACCGGCAGGCGACTTCTTCCTCAACGTGGAATCGCAGACGCCAGTGACCCTGCTTTCCGGCGGCGTGGGTCAAACCCCGATGCTGGCGATGCTGGATACGCTGGCGAAAACCCATCACCAGGGCCAGGTTAACTGGTTCCACGCGGCGGAAAACGGCGAAGTCCACGCCTTTGCGGATGAAGTGAAAGCCCTCGGCGCAACCCTGCCGAAGTTTACTTCTCACGTCTGGTACCGCAGCCCGAACGAAGCCGACCGTCAGGCAGGACGTTTTGATAGCGAAGGCTTGATGGATTTGTCAGCGCTCGCCGACAAACTCAGCGACCCGCAGATGCAGTTCTATCTTTGCGGCCCGGTAGCGTTTATGCAGTTTGCGGCGAAGCAGCTGGTGGAATTAGGTGTGAATAAAGACAACATTCATTACGAATGTTTCGGCCCGCATAAGGTACTGTAAGCCTCGGGATTTGTAGGCCGGGTAAGCGCAGCGCCACCCGGCAATACTGCAGCGAGCGGCGAGGATTAAATCGCCGCGTCGTCTTCTTCACCGGTACGGATACGAATGACCCGCGCCACGTCGAAGACAAAGATTTTACCATCGCCAATCTTACCGGTCTGTGCAGTACGAATAATGGTGTCGACGCAGGTATCCACAATATCGTCGGTTACCACAATTTCGATTTTCACCTTCGGCAGAAAATCCACCATATACTCCGCGCCGCGATACAGCTCGGTATGTCCCTTCTGGCGGCCAAAGCCTTTAACTTCCGTCACCGTCATACCGGTGATACCGACTTCCGCCAGCGCTTCACGCACGTCATCCAGTTTGAACGGTTTAATAATCGCATCAATCTTTTTCATGGTTTTCCTGTCTTTGTCGCGTAACCGGTTGCTTACCGTATCATAGCTTGCGCCATGCTGCGGGGCTACTCTTTAAAGTCGTTGGCGTCGAGTTCGTGGCGCGACAGCAGTTTGTAAAATTCGGTGCGGTTGCGCCCGGCCATCCGCGCCGCGTGCGTCACGTTGCCTTTGGTTATCTGCAGCAGCTTGCGCAGGTAGTTAAGCTCAAACTGATTGCGCGCCTCGACAAAGGTCGGCAGCGCGGTGTTCTCGCCCTCCAGCGCCTGCTCCACCAGCGCATCGCTAATCACCGGCGATGACGTCAGCGCCACGCACTGCTCAATCACGTTAACCAGCTGGCGTACGTTGCCCGGCCATTTAGCGGCCATTAGCCGCTTCATCGCATCGGTGGAGAACGCGCGGACAAATGGCTTGTGGCGATCGGCGGATTGGCGCAGCAGATGGTTGGCCAACAGCGGGATATCCTCGGCGCGCTCGGAAAGCGGCGGGATCTTCAGATTGACGACATTAAGCCGATAGAACAGGTCTTCGCGAAATTCGCCGCGCGCCATTGCTTTCGGTAGATCGCGGTGGGTCGCCGAGATAATCCGCACGTTGATATCGATATCGCGGTTACTGCCCAGCGGGCGAACCTTACGTTCCTGCAGGACGCGCAGCAGTTTCACCTGCAATGCGACCGGCATATCGCCGATTTCATCAAGAAACAGCGTGCCGCCTTCGGCGGCCTGGAACAGCCCTTCCCGGTTGCTGACCGCGCCGGTAAAGGCGCCGCGGGCGTGGCCGAACAGTTCGGACTCCAGCAATTGCTCCGGCAGCGCGCCGCAGTTAATCGCAATAAAGGGTTTATCGTGGCGCGGGCTGGCATTGTGGATCGCCTGGGCGACAATCTCTTTACCCGTCCCGCTCTGGCCGTTAATCAGCACGCTTACGTCCGACTGCGCCACCATGCCGGCCTGCTCCAGCAGCCGCAACATCAGCGGGCTACGGGTGACAATTGCCTGTCGCCAGCGCTCATCGGTCGCCGGCGAGCTCTGCTCAAGAGCATCATCAATCGCTTTGTAAAGCGCATCTTTGTCCACCGGCTTCGTCAGGAAGCTAAACACTCCCTGCTGGGTGGCGGCAACGGCGTCAGGAATCGAACCATGGGCGGTGAGGATAATCACCGGCATCCCAGGCTGCGCTTTCTGGATCTCGGCAAACAGCTGCAGACCGTCCATTTCATCCATCCGTAGATCGCTAACCACCAAGTCTACCCGCTCGCGTGCCAGTACGCGCAGCGCCTCGGGGCCGCTTTCAGCCGTGACGACGCTGTAGCCTTCGCTCACTAAGCGCATGCCCAGCAGCTTTAACAGCCCCGGATCGTCATCCACCAGCAGCAGGTGGGCGGGTTTACGGATCGTCATGAATGACCTCCGGCACTTTTTCTCCCCCGCGCGCGCCATCGTTATTGAAATTGCCTCCAGGCTTGCGGCTGGAGAGCTGGCGCTCAATGTCGGTCAGATTTTCCAGCTTGCGGGTAGTGAGATCCAGCTGACTGCGCAACTGCTGCTCCTGCAGACGCAGCGCTTCCAGTTCGGCATCGCTCGATTGCTGCAGTTTACCGTAGCGAGAACGCTCGTCGACAAGCTGTAGCTGTCGGGATTGGCCGTCGCGCCATAGCCGATACAGCGGGCGTACCTGCGCGGCGATTTGCGGGCTAAAGCTGTCGATGCGGGCGACCATATCGCGACGCTCGTCGGGAGTAATTTTGGCATCGGCCAGCAGGATGCCGCGTTTGAACGCATCCTGCCAGTTATCATCATTATGCAATTTGGCTTCGGCGCGGGCCTGCACCGGCGCCAGGCGATCCGCGCAGTCAATTCCGCGCAGCCAGTACAGCGGGTTTTTATCGCTGACCTCGTTTTCGAGCGACCAGATATTCGCACAATCGACTGAGAGAAAATCCGCCACCTGGTGCTCAGGTAGCTCGGGCGGCGTATTGCCGCCTGCGGCGCGCGGCGACAATGCGGCGGAACAACCCGCCAGCGTCAGGCAGCAAAGGCCCGACAGCAGCCATCCCCTTAACGGCCGGCGCAATGCGAAAAAGTGGGACATATTCACCCAATGTTGATTCATGTGTTGGTTTTTCCCGGCTCAGCGGCGGGTAGCGAGATGCGAAAACAGATGAACCTGGAATTATCATCAACCAGGCTCAGCTCTCCCTGCATTTGCCGTACGCAGTCGCGGGCGATGCTCAGTCCCAGACCGCTGCCTTTTACTGCCCCTTTACGCAGGTGGCTTCCCTGATAAAAAGGCTCGAAAATCATATTTCTTTCGGCGACGGGGATCGGCTCGCCGCTATTGGCGACATCGATACGAACCTGTTCGCCGTGGCGGTAACTATGAATACGAATGTTACCGGATTCAGCGCCATAGTGCACCGCATTGGAGTAGAGATTATCAAGCACGCTGGCCAGTAGCGTCGGCTCCGCCAGGCAGAAACGTTCGTTCATCGTCAGCTCGGTGCGCATCAATTTCGCTCTCGCCGGTAAACTATGGGCGGAAACCACCGTCTGCGCCAGCTCGCCGATGTCTACCTTCACCCGCTCAACCGGACCGTCGGCCTGCTTACGGTTATAATCGAGCAGTTGTTCAATCAGCTTCTGTAAATTGCGGCTGCTGTTATCGAGAATTTCGACGATCTCCTGCTGCTCAGGGGTGAGCGGCCCAGCCACGCGGTCCGCCAGCAGTTCTGTGCCTTCGCGCATGCTGGCAAGCGGTGTTTTCAGTTCATGCGACAGGTGGCGTAAGAATTGATGCCGCTGCGACTCCAGCCACGCCAGGCGTTCGCCCAGCCAGATAATACGCTTTCCTACCGAACGTAGCTCACGCGGGCCGGTGAACAGCGCGGCCTCATCCAGCGTTCTCCCCTCGCCCAGCTGGTTAATCATCTTCTCAATCCCTTTTACCGGGCCGATGATCATCCGGGTAAACAGCAGTACCAGCGCCAGGCTGAGCAAAAACAGCACCAGCGCCTGCCAGCCAAAGAACTGGCCGCGTTCCGCGATTTCCTGTTGTAGCTGCTGGCCGCGAGAAAATATGACCGTCCGGGTTGCCTGCACCATTTCGCTATTGGCGTCGGCAAAGGCTTCAAGGCTGGCGGCGGCTTTAGCATCCGGGCCGCTGTTATGACACTGCAGATGCGCCAGATCGTCGAGATCCTGGCGCAGCGTCTGCCAGATTTTGGCATCCGGCAGCACGCCAGAGAGCGCCTCCAGCATCTCGCTATAGCGTTTGCGCTGATTCTGATACACCCGCTCAAGGGTAGCATCATCAAGCACGCAATACTGGCGGTAGCTGCGCTCCATCTCCAGCGAGGCGTTGACCATCGCTTCACTACGCCGCGCATCTATCAAGGTGGTGCGGTTGATGTGCGCGGCCTGGGCGCTGAGCGCGTTCAGGCTTTGCCAGGCCTGCCATGCCAGAACCAGCAGCGGCAGCATGATCAGCACAAACGAAAGCGTGACCAGCTGGCGTAAGGAACGCGGGAAAAGAGAGAATCGCTTCAAAGATATAGCCTCAACCATTAGCTCCTGAAGATGCTAACTGAGGATGGCGGAAACATCCACGGCAGAAATAATAAAGGCAGGCTCAAGAGCCTGCCTTTATTAAGGAATGAGGCGGTGCCTAACTCGACGTTTCGCCCGATGGCTGATAAAGCAGAGCTGTTATCAGGAGTTGGACGGCAGGCACCTGTTTGTGCGTCATTCGAAGTTTATGTAGCGCGTCCCGAAGGGGCTGACATAAGAAGGT
>CABUCP010000254.1 GCA_902490055.1 uncultured Klebsiella sp.
ACTTCATCTCCATGCTGATGCCGGAAATACTGCACCCATAACAACTAAGGGGAAGCAGACATTATGGCATTCACATCGCGAATTACTCTTCTGGCGGCACTGGCCTTCGCCGCGTTCCAGGCGCAGGCGGTTAACGTCACCGTCGCTTATCAAACCTCTGCGGAACCGGCGAAAGTCGCCCAGGCGGATAACACCTTTGCGAAAGCCAGCGGCGCCACCGTTGACTGGCGTAAATTCGACAGCGGCTCCAGCATCGTACGCGCGCTGGCCTCAGGCGATGTGCAAATCGGCAACCTCGGTTCCAGCCCGCTGGCGGTGGCCGCCACTCAGCAAGTACCGATTGAAGTGTTCCTGCTGGCCTCAAAGCTTGGGAATTCCGAAGCGCTGGTGGTGAAAAAAGATATCACTAAGCCGGAAGATCTGATTGGCAAACGCATTGCGGTACCGTTTATTTCGACCACCCACTACAGCCTGCTTTCCGCGCTGAAACATTGGGGAATCAAACCGGGTCAGGTGCAGATTATCAACCTGCAGCCGCCGGCGATTATTGCCGCCTGGCAGCGCGGCGATATCGATGGCGCTTACGTGTGGGCGCCAGCCGTTAACGAACTGGAAAAAGAGGGCAAGGTGCTGACCGACTCCGCGCAGGTGGGGCAATGGGGCGCGCCGACGCTGGATGTCTGGGTTGTGCGTAAAGACTTTGCCGAGCAGCATCCGGAAATTGTGAAAGCGTTTGCCAAAAGCGCTATCGACGCCCAACAACCCTATATTGCCAACCCGGAGGCGTGGCTGAAGCAGCCGGAAAACCTCAGCAAGCTGTCGCGACTGAGCGGTGTGCCGGAGGCGGATGTGCCGGTGTTAGTCAAAGGCAATACCTATCTTACCGCCGCCCAGCAGGCGCAGGAGCTTAATGGCCCGGTGAATCAGGCGATTATCGATACGGCGAAATTCCTTAAAGAGCAGGGCAAAGTGCCGGCGGCAGGAACGGATTACAGCCAGTTCGTTACCGACCGTTTCGTGAAATAAAAGGAGGCTCCGATGCTGCAAATCTCGCATCTCTCCGCTGATTACGGCGGTAAACCAGCGCTGGCGGATATCAACCTGACGCTGGACAGCGGCGAACTGCTGGTAGTGCTCGGCCCTTCTGGCTGCGGTAAAACCACGCTGCTGAACCTGATTGCCGGATTCGTGCCCTATCAGCACGGCAGCATCACTCTCGACGGGCGGCGCATCGACGGGCCGGGCGCCGATCGCGGCGTGGTGTTCCAAAACGAAGGCCTGCTGCCGTGGCGCAATATCCAGGATAATGTCGCGTTGGGATTACAGCTGGCGGGCGTCGACAAGACGCAACGTCGGGAAATCGCCGCGCAGATGTTGAAAAAGGTCGGCCTGCAGGGGGCGGAAAAACGCTTTATCTGGCAGCTTTCCGGCGGCCAGCGCCAGCGCGTCGGCATTGCGCGGGCGCTGGCGGCGGATCCGCAGCTTCTGCTACTGGATGAACCGTTTGGCGCGCTCGATGCCTTTACGCGTGAGCAGATGCAAACCTTGCTGCTGCGCCTGTGGCACGATACCGGCAAACAGGTGCTGCTTATTACCCACGATATCGAAGAGGCGGTATTTATGGCCAGCGAGCTGGTGCTGCTATCGCCGGGGCCGGGGCGGGTTCAGGAGCGGCTGCCGCTGGAGTTTGGCCGCCGTTTCGTCGCTGGCGAATCCTGCCGCAGCATTAAATCCGATCCGCAATTTATCGCCCAGCGCGAATACGTGCTTAGCCGGGTGTTTGAACAACGGGAGGCATTCTCATGAGCGTGGTCCTCAATGATAAACCGCGCCAGCGCGCGCTGAAATGGCGCTGGCCGCTGTCAAAACCGCTAACCCTCAGCGTCGCGACGTTGGCAACGCTGTTGGCTATCTGGTGGGCGGTGACCGCGCTACAGCTGATTAGCCCGCTGTTTTTACCCTCGCCGTGGCAGGTATTGCAGAAGCTGCTGACTATTGCCGGGCCGCAAGGGTTTATGGACGCGACGCTGTGGCAGCATCTGGCGGCGAGTCTGACGCGGATCGCCATCGCGTTGGCGCTGGCCGCGATCGTTGGCGTACCGGTGGGGATCGCCATGGGATTAAGCCCGACGGTGCGCGGGATCCTCGACCCGCTGATTGAACTGTATCGTCCGGTTCCGCCGCTGGCGTGGCTGCCGCTGGTGATCATCTGGTTTGGTATTGGCGAGACGCCGAAAATCTTGCTGATTTATCTGGCTATATTCGCGCCAGTGGTGATGTCGACGCTGGCCGGGGTAAAAAGCGCGCAGCAGGTTCGCATCCGCGCCGCGCAGTCGTTAGGCGCTAGCCGCTCGCAGGTGCTATGGCTGGTTATCCTGCCCGGCGCGCTGCCGGAGATTCTCACCGGCCTGCGTATTGGCCTTGGCGTCGGCTGGTCGACGCTGGTGGCCGCGGAGCTGATTGCCGCCACCCGCGGCTTAGGTTTTATGGTGCAATCCGCCGGTGAATTCCTCGCGACCGATGTGGTGTTGGCCGGGATAGCGGTGATTGCGATAATTGCATTTGTATTGGAACTGGGACTGCGCGCGTTGCAGCGCCGCCTGACGCCCTGGCATGGAGAAGTACAATGAGTGAACGTCTGAGCATTACCCCTTTGGGGCCGTATATTGGCGCGCAGATTGCCGGGGCCGATTTGACCCGACCGTTAAGCGACAACCAGTTTGAGCAGCTATACCACGCGGTACTGCGTCATCAGGTGGTATTCCTGCGCGAGCAGAACATCACCCCGCAGCAGCAGCGCGACCTCGCACTACGCTTCGGCGACCTGCACATCCATCCGGTTTATCCGCATGCGCCGGGCGTGGATGAAATTATCGTGCTGGATACCCATAACGATAATCCGCCGGATAACGATAACTGGCACACTGATGTGACCTTTATCGACACGCCGCCGGCCGGGGCGATTCTGGCGGCGAAAGAGCTTCCTTCCACCGGCGGCGATACGCTGTGGACCAGCGGCATCGCCGCCTGGGAAGCGCTCTCCGAACCGTTTCGCCAACTGTTGAGCGGGTTACGCGCGGAGCACGATTTCCGTAAATCGTTCCAGGAGTACAAGTACAACAAGACGGAAGCGGAGCATCAGCGCTGGCGCGAGGCGGTGGCGAAAAACCCGCCGCTGCTGCATCCGGTTGTCCGTACGCATCCGGTCACCGGTAAGCAGGCGCTGTTCGTCAATGAAGGTTTTACCACCCGCATTGTGGATGTCAGCGAGAAAGAGAGCGAGGCGCTGCTGAATTTCCTCTTTGCTCACGTCACTAAACCGGAATTCCAGGTGCGCTGGCGCTGGCAGCCGAACGATGTCGCCATTTGGGATAACCGGGTGACGCAGCATTACGCCAACGCCGACTATCTGCCGCAGCGGCGCATCATGCACCGTGCGACCATCCTTGGCGATAAGCCGTTTTACCGGGCAGGGTAAACGATTAGAGATGCGCGCCGATGTAGCGCTGGTAGCGATTGGCCTTCAGATAGGTTAAATCCACCAGCACCAGCCCATCGATACAGTTATTAAAGTCCGGGTCGCTGCCGAAATCGATAAACTGCACGCCGCCCGGCTCGCACACTTCTGAATACTGTTTATATAGCGGCGGGATGCCGCAGCCGAGGTTGCCGAGCAGCGACTTCAGCCGCGTCAGGTCGTCGTTGTAATCCTCGCCGCCAAACTGCGCCAGCACGTCGGGTAGTGAAGCCGGGTAGGGGCGGCGCGATTCCGCCAGCGGATGCGTTGCCGGAAACCATAAGCGGTAGAAGGCGACCAGCAGATCGCGGGCGTCGGGCGGCAGACCGCCGGAAATGGAGACCGGTCCAAAAAGATAGCGATAGCGCGGATTTCGCGCCAGCCAGGCGCCGATGCCTGACCAGAGATAATCGAGTCCGCGGCGGCCCCAGTAGCGCGGCTGAATGAAGCTGCGCCCCAGTTCAATCCCGTGCTGCAGAATATCGTCCATCCGCGCGTCGTAGTGGAACAGGCTGTAGCTGTAGATGCCCTCCACTCCCCGTTTCTCCAGTTGCATGGCGGTAGGCATAAAACGATAGGCGCCGACGATCTCCAGATCCTCTTCATCCCATAAAATAAGGTGCAGGTAGTCATCATCGTAGCTATCGATATCGCGGCGTTTGCCGCTGCCTTCCCCGACCGCGCGAAAGGCAATTTCCCGCAGACGGCCTAGTTCTCGCAGCAGCGGCGCTTCTTCCTGACCGTTGCGCTGCCAGAGATAAATCAGTTTACCGTCCGCGGTTTTGCCAAGACACTCGGTTTTCGCCAGCTCGCGCTTGAGCAGCGCGCGGTCTTCAGGGCGGGCGATTGCGCTTTCGGTTTTAAAGATACCGGGCTGTCCTTTACCCAGGCGCTCGACGTGGCGGTAGCATCGGTCCGCCAGCTCACGGGAAGAAAGCTGCGGTTGATACCATGACGACCAGGCGATCTGCTGGCCGATGCGCAGCGGCAAGCTGCTATCGCGGCGGCGGAACATCTGCTGCATTAACAGCAGCAGCGGCAGATTCTCGGAGAGCAGGGCGCTGGCGTAGAACAGCGGGCTGTTGTGGGCGCGGATCCAGGCCGGCAGCAGCGGCGCGCGGTATTTCGCCGCCAGCTTGATGAAACCCGGGTGCCATTTTTTGTCGCGAATACCGCGGCGGGTCAGCCGTGAGACTTCGCCCGCCGGGAAGAAGATCAGCACGCTGCCCTGCTGGAGTTGCTGATCCATCTGCTGCAGCGCCGCTTTGGCGGTACGGCCGTTGATATTATCCACCGGAATAAACAGCGAGCTCAGCGGCTCAAGGTGCGTCAGCAATCGGTTAGTTACGACTTTAACATCGCGACGCACGCGGGAGACCGCGTAGAGCAGGGCCAGGCCATCGAGGGTACCGGTCGGATGGTTGGCGATAATCACCAGTGGACCATGTTCGGGGATTTGTTCGAGGTCGTGCGCCGGGATAGCGCAGCGAATATTGAGGTGTTCCAGTACCTGTTCGACCGTATCCAGCCCTTTCAGGTGGCGATGCCGGGCGGCAAATTGTTGAAATTCCTCTTCATGCAGGAGCTTTTTCAGCACCTTCTTCTGCCAGGGGGCGGGCCTCGCCTGAGGCCACAGGTCATCGAGTACGTTGTCGAGACTAAACATAGTGACTCCTCCTCTGTCCTGCCCAGACAGTAGAAGACGCAGATGTCGCTTAGATTACGGTTTGGTGAAGATTCGGTCTCAGCAAGTGAGGTTTCCCGGACAGCGGCTCACGCCTTATCCGGGCTACCGGTTGGCGCCGATTTGTAGCCCCGGTAAGCGTCAGCGCCACCGGGAAGAATTCCCGGATAGCGGCTAACGCCTCAT
>CABUCP010000255.1 GCA_902490055.1 uncultured Klebsiella sp.
CCCGCCTGAAAGAGAACGGTTTTATTAAAAACCGCACCATCTCTCAGCTCTACGATCCAGAAAAGGGCATGTTCCTGCCGGACCGTTTCGTCAAAGGCACCTGTCCGAAGTGTAAATCCCCGGACCAGTACGGCGATAACTGCGAAGTGTGCGGCGCGACCTACAGCCCGACCGAACTTATCGAGCCGAAGTCAGTGGTCTCCGGCGCGACGCCGGTGATGCGCGAATCCGAGCACTTCTTCTTCGACCTGCCGTCCTTTAGCGAAATGCTGCAGGCGTGGACCCGCAGCGGCGCGCTGCAGGAGCAGGTAGCGAACAAAATGCAGGAGTGGTTCGAGTCCGGCCTGCAGCAGTGGGATATCTCACGCGATGCGCCGTACTTCGGCTTTGAAATTCCCAATGCGCCGGGCAAATATTTCTACGTCTGGCTGGATGCGCCGATCGGCTATATGGGTTCTTTCAAGAACCTGTGCGACAAACGCGGCGACACCGTCAGCTTCGATGAATACTGGAAGAAAGATTCCAGCGCCGAGCTGTACCACTTTATTGGCAAAGATATCGTCTACTTCCACAGCCTGTTCTGGCCGGCGATGCTGGAAGGTAGCAATTTCCGTAAGCCGACCAACCTGTTCGTTCACGGCTATGTTACGGTAAACGGCGCCAAGATGTCTAAATCGCGCGGCACCTTTATCAAAGCCAGCACCTGGCTGAACCATTTCGATGCCGACAGCCTGCGCTACTACTACACCGCCAAGCTCTCTTCACGCATTGATGATATCGACCTGAACCTGGAAGACTTTATCCAGCGCGTCAACGCCGACATCGTTAACAAAGTGGTGAACCTGGCTTCGCGTAACGCCGGCTTTATCAACAAGCGTTTCGACGGCATGCTCTCCGCCGAACTGGCTGACCCGGCGCTGTACAAAACCTTTACCGATGCGGCTGCCGCAATCGGCGAAGCGTGGGAAAGCCGCGAGTTCGGTAAAGCCATCCGCGAAATCATGGCGCTGGCCGACGTCGCAAACCGCTACGTCGATGAGCAGGCGCCGTGGGTGGTGGCAAAACAGGAAGGCCGCGACGCCGACCTGCAGGCTATCTGCACCATGGGCCTGAACATGTTCCGCGTGCTGATGACCTGGCTGAAGCCGGTTCTGCCGAGTCTGAGCGCGCGCGCTGAAGCGTTCCTCAACACCGAGCTGAGCTGGGACGCCATCCAGCAGCCGCTGCTGGCGCACAAGGTTAACGCCTTTAAGGCGCTGTACAACCGTATCGAAATGAAACAGGTTGAAGCGCTGGTTGAAGCGTCTAAAGAAGAAGTGAAAGCCGCCGCCGCGCCGGTGACTGGCCCGCTGGCCGATGATCCGATCCAGGAAACGATCGCTTTCGACGATTTCGCTAAAGTTGATATGCGTATTGCGCTGATTGAAAACGCTGAATTCGTCGACGGTTCCGATAAGCTGCTGCGCCTGACTCTCGATCTCGGCGGCGAGAAGCGCAACGTCTTCTCCGGCATCCGCTCCGCCTACCCGGACCCGCAGGCGCTGATTGGCCGCCTGACGGTGATGGTCGCCAACCTGGCGCCGCGTAAAATGCGCTTTGGGATCTCTGAAGGGATGGTGATGGCCGCCGGCCCTGGCGGGAAAAATATCTTCCTGTTAAGCCCTGACAGCGGCGCGCAGCCGGGTCAGCAGGTTAAGTAACCCCTCCGCTTAAAAGCGCTGCTCCGGCAGCGCTTTTTTTATTCCCCTATCCCTCAGTTGCGACAACGCGCGATCGCCATAATAATAATTACTGCCTGCTCCTTTCTGGACGCGCAATGCAACTCAACATAGGGAATCGTGATGCAATTTAACCGCAAGATGGCCAGCGTGCTGGCCGTATCCGTTCTGCTGGCGGCGCTCGCCGGCTGCGATAATAAAAAAGATGAGAGCAAAACTTTTGCGCTGACGACCAATGGCGTCGAGCTCAGCTTCACCTACCACTATGACGGCGATAAAGTGCTGCGTCAGGATGCCGACAATACGATCCCATATAAATCGATCGGCGCGGAAAATAAAGAACAGGCGCGGGCGATTATCGAGCCGATGAGCAGCGTGTACCGCAACGTGCAGGGCGTAGAGCAAACCATCGACTACAAAGATACCTATGCGCTGGAGCATCTGACCGTCGATTTTAACAAGGCGAAAATCAGCGAACTGTGCAAACTGCCGGGTTCGACCTTTACCGACTGTTCGCAGCCGTTTGTCTCGATGTCGGTATCGACCAAACTGCTGGAATCGCAGGGGTTTAAAGAGGTGAAGAAGTAAGAGGATACCGGCCCGGGCGCAGGCCCGGGACACGTCTGGCGCTTAAGCTTTAGCGTGCTCGCGCTCGGTAAGGCCGCGCAGGAAGTAGCGCATAAACTGGTCGCCGCATTCGCGATAGTTTTTGTGATCCGGCGCGCGCATCATGGCGGTGATTTCCGGCATCGACACGCGGAACTTCTGTTGGGTGAGGATTGCCAGGATATCATCAGTCTTCAACGAGAAGGCGATGCGCAGTTTTTTCAACACGATATTGTTATTCACCCGGCGCTCGACCGCCAGCGGCGGCGCAGACTCGTCTTTACCGCGCTTGTCGTAAATCAGACCGTTGAGGAAGTTCGCCAGCACGATGTCCGGGCAGCGCACGAACCCTTCTTCATCTTCTTTTTTCAGCCAGGGTACCAGCTGTTCGGCGCTGACCGGCGCATCCGCCAGAGCAAAGATGCGCACCAGGCCGTTATTGTTGGTTTTCAGGGTGTAGCGCAGGCTACGTAAAATATCGTTACTGATCATAATGCCTTCATGATGAAAAATGCTGGCGCTAAGTCTACCATGATTCCGCGTTTTTACAGCCCAATCGCCTCTTTCAGGCTTTTCAGATAGCGACGGCTGACCGGCACCGTTTGCCCGGCGCGCATCAGCAGCTCCGCCTGACCGTTCTCTTCAAGGCGAATCTCTTTTAAATGCGCCATGTTAACCAGATACTGGCGGTGACAGCGCAGCAGCGGCGTGCGGCTTTCCAGGGTCCGCAGGGTCAGTTCGGTAAACCCCTCTTTACCTTCGCTATCGGTGACGTAAATCCCGCTCATCCGGCTGCTCACAAAAGCCACATCCTCCATCTGCAGCAGCCAGATGCGGCTGTGGCCGGTACAGGGAATATACTTCAGCGCCTGCTGGGCATCATCCAACAGTGATACATCCTGCAGGCTGCGTTCCTGGCGCAGGCGACCCAGCGTTTTCTCCAGCCGCGCGCTCTCGATAGGCTTCAGCAGATAATCGAAGGCGTGCTCTTCAAACGCCTTTACCGCGTACTCGTCAAAGGCGGTCAAAAAGACGATATAGGGGCGATGTTCAGGATCGAGCATGCCGACCATCTCCAGCCCGCTGATGCGCGGCATCTGAATATCCAGAAACAGCACATCAGGGCGCAGCTTGTGCACCGCGCCGATAGCCTCAACGGCATTTCCGCATTCGCCAACGATTTCAAGACAGCTATGCGCCTCCAGCAAGATGCGCAGATTTTCCCGCGCCAGCGGCTCATCATCGACGATTAAAACTTTTAACATGCATTCTCCTCCAGAGGCAGTCGCAGCGTGATGCGGGTAAACCGCTCCGCTTCGCAGGTGACGCTAATTCCGCAGTCAGCGCCGAAGCGCGTGCGTAGTCGCCTGTCCACCAGACTCATCCCGAGTCCACTGGCATTGGGGTTATCCCGATAGAGCCCGGCGTTATCTTCAACGTCCAGCTGTAACCAACGCTCGTACCGGCTGGCGCGAATGATGATTTCACCCACGCCAAGATGCTGAGAAGTCCCGTGCTTAATCGCATTCTCGACGATCGGCTGTAGGGTAAACGCCGGCAACTGGAGATGTTCCAGCGACGTCGGAACCTGCATCTGTATCTGTAAATTCTCCTGGAATCGCGCCTTCTCGATCTGCAGGTAGGCATTCACGTGTTCAATTTCGTCTGCGAGGGTGACGACCTCCGACGGGCGTTTCAGATTCTTGCGAAAAAAGGTCGACAAGTACTGCACCAGTTGCCCGGCCTGCTCGCTATCGCGACGGATCACCGCTTTCAGCGTATTCAGGGCATTAAAAAGAAAATGCGGATTAACCTGCGCGTGCAGCAGTTTAATCTCCGACTGGGTCAGCAACGCCTTCTGCCGTTCGTACTGGCCGGCCAGGATCTGCGCCGACAGCAGTTGGGCGATCCCCTCCCCCAGCGTACGGTTGATCGAGCTGAACAAGCGGTTTTTCGCTTCATACAGTTTGATGGTGCCAATCACCCGCTGGTTCTCGCCGCGCAGCGGAATGACCAGCGTCGAGCCCAGCTTGCAGTTGGGGTGAATCGAGCAGCGGTACGGCACTTCATTGCCGTCGGCGTAAACCACCTCGCCGGTCTCAATCGCCTTTTGCGTATAAGAGGACGAAATGGGTTTACCGGGCAAGTGGTGATCGTCGCCGATGCCGGTAAACGCCAGCAGCCGGTCGCGATCGGTGATCGCCACCGCGCCGATATCCAGCTCCTGAATCAACACCTGCGCCACTTTCATACTGTTCTCTTCGTTAAATCCCTGGCGCAGGATCCCCTCGGTGGAGGCCGCCACCTTCAGCGCAGTGGCGGAGAATGCCGAGGTGTATTTCTCAAACATCGCCCGCTTGTCCAGCAGGATGCGCATGAATAGCGCCGCGCCGACGGTATTGGTGACCATCATCGGCGCGGCGATGCTCTGTACCAGATGCAGCGCATCCTGAAACGGCCGCGCGATCAGCAGGATGATCAGCATCTGCACCAGTTCGGCAAAGAAGGTGATCGCCCCGGCGGTGAGCGGGCTGAAGACTTTGTCCGGGCGTCCGCGTTTAACCAGGATGCTGTGTACCAGGCCGCCGAGCAACCCTTCGACGATGGTTGAGACCATGCAGCTTAAGGCGGTCATACCGCCCAGCGAATAGCGATGTAAGCCGCCGGTCAACCCCACCAGCCCGCCGACTACCGGGCCGCCGAGCAGGCCGCCCATCACCGCGCCAATGGCGCGGGTATTAGCAATGGAGTCTTCGATATGCAGGCCAAAGTAGGTCCCCATAATGCAGAAAATGGAGAAGGTGACGTAACACAGCAGCTTATGCGGCAAGCGTACGGTAACCTGCATCAGAGGAATGAATAGCCGCGTTTTGCTCATCAACCAGGCGATAACCAGAAACACGCACATCTGCTGGAGCAGCAGCAATACCAGATCGAACTCGTACATACCCGCAGACCACACAACCTTCGAAAGCGCGTAACATACACTGCCCGCTGATAACTTTCTTTGAAGCAATACAAGAAAATGATAAATCACGGTGACGATCACACTTCTTGC
>CABUCP010000256.1 GCA_902490055.1 uncultured Klebsiella sp.
GCTGAGTTTACGTTTTCAAAAACGCTGATGGGGAGCAACAAAAAGAAGGCCTCAATCACCAGCGGTAATATCGCCTACGCGCTATTTGTCCTGCTGTGCATCTGGGCCGGCGCGCAGATGCTGAGCATGCTGGTGCACGCGCCCGGCGTGTTCGAACATCTCATTCAGATTCAGGATAACGACCGACCGCGCATTGAGATCGGGCTCGGCGTCGGTACCCTGTTCGGCTTGATCCCCTTCCTGTTCGGTAGCCTGCTGGTTGGCGCGCTGGGGCTTATCATGCGCTGGTACCATAATCGTTAATTGCGCGCCATACAGCTGGCGCGGCGATCGTCAACCCGCTTGGCAAACCACGCGGTGGTGAGATTACGGGTGATTTTCGGGCTCTCAAGCTGAATACCCGGCAGCATTTCGCGCGGTAAGGTTTTACCTGCTTTTTTATCGGCGATGCTGAATACCTTCTGGTACAAATCGCTCTGTTCAAAGGCCAGACTATCCCCTTTCTTCAATTGGCGATGAATGTCGTCATTGCTCATCGCCAACTGCCCGGCTAAGCGACGCACCGCCAGTTCGGTCGTCCCCGGCTCATCGCTATCATAACGAATCAGATCGCCATCCAGCGCCAGCTTGACGCCGGTCGCTTTGACCACCGCATTCTGGAAAGCCGCATTGCGGCTGGCGTACCAACCGGCATTGAAGTCGGCAAAACGGTACAGCGGCACGCTGTAGTTGGCCGGGTAGTTCAGCAGGTGATAAGTACCGAACCACAGCCCGCCGCGCAGGCTGAAGACCTCCTGGCGCACGGTACCGTTCATTTTCCACGGATAGCCGTCAGTATGCTGCTCGGCGAAGGCGATGCTGACCTGCATCGGGCCGCCGGTATGCACCGGGTTGAGAGAGCCGAATAACTTTTGCCCCATCGGCACCATGCCAATAAAGTCATCAAAAATCGCACTCAGCTGTTTTTCCGTTTTGACGCTATCCAGGCGCTCGCTATAGCTTTTTCCGTTCGGCGAGGTGATTTTCAGCGCGGTATGCACGAGGAACACCGGGATATGCATTTTTTCCGCCCGGCGGTCAATTTCCTGCCAGGCGATTTTGCTCAGCCCCGGCACCGGCGGATCGGCCTGATAGTTGGATTCCTGCTGCGCCACCGCCAGCACCGAACAGACGTTTTCTTCCGTCGGCGCCAGCTTCTGGCTGTCAAAGGTTTTGGCGATCGCCTGCGCCCAGGCCTCACGGTCCTTGACGCTGGCGGGCATTTTTTGCCGCACCACGGCGGCGACATCTACCGGCTTCTCGCCTTCTTTCAACTTAGGCGCCTGCTGGCTGGTACAGGCGCTGAGCACCAGTCCGGCCAGCAGCGTTAAAGAGAGTGAAACACCGCGAGAAACGTGCGCCATAAACCTTCCTTGCAATCATTAATTAACGGTTGAAGAGACTTCCTGCAGCCCTTTGTTATCCAGTTCGCGTTCAAAGCTGCGCAAACGTTTATAGATGGACATCAATTCCACCAGCGTCGTCCACGAGCTAATCAGATACTGGAATGAACCACGTACCTGGCCGAACACGTTGGTAATCTGCGTCATCAGGCCGAGCGTAATCGTACCGGCAACAATCGACGGAAACAGCAGGAACAAGCCGAAAACGTTATCCACCTGCAGGTAAAGAATACGGGCGATATTGAAATACATATAGTGGAAATACAGGCGGAAATAGTTGTGACGCACGGCGCTGAACAGTTCGCGCACGGTCGGCGGCGTGGCGCGGGCGGCATCATCTTCACCGTAGACCAGCTCTTTACGATACGCCGCTTCCACGCGTTGGTTTTTGAACTGCAGGCCGGGCAGCTTAATCCCCACTACCGCCAGCATCCCGGTCCCCATCAGCGACCAGACGATCGCGGCAATCACCAGGCCGTACGGCAGATGGCCAACAATCGGCAGATCCGGTACGTGCGCCGACAGCGATACCAGCACCGGCAAGAAGGCGATCAGCGTCATCACCGCGTTGATAAAGCTCACGCCCATATCTTCAAGCGTCGCGGCAAAGCGCATGGTGTCTTCCTGCACACGCTGAGCGGCGCCTTCAATATGGCGCAGATGCTGCCAGTGCTCCATATAATGTTCGTTCATCGCGGTCCGCCAACGGAACACGTAGTGGCTGACGAAGAAGTTATTCAGCACGCCAATCACCACCGCAATCAGTGCAATGCCGAGGAAAATGCCGATCTCGTGATAAAACTGATTGATACTGACCTTGTGCGGCGTCGCCAGCGCGCTTTGGATCAAGTCGTAGAACGGCGCATACCAGGCGTTAATCGCCACCCCGACTTCAACCAGGAACCAGGTGACGAAGATAATCAAAGAGGTACCGAGAATCGACCAGTACTGCCAGCGATGCGGGCTATAGATAAACCAAAACAGTGCAAAAGCGCCGACGCAAAATAGATAATAGGCGTAAAACACCAAATAGTTGAGCGACCAGAACCGCGCCGCGCTGATGGCGACATCCTGCGATGCGCCGGTTATCCGCAGCAGCCAGTCGCCGCCGCCCGCCTGCCAAAAGATCACCGCCAGCAGCGACCAGATAAAGGCAGAAATAAAAAACGGCCCCGGTTTGGGGAAAAAAGCTTTAAACATCGTACTCTCCTGCTAACTTCTTATCGTTCTGTTTTTGCTGTGTACCACACGTACGCCCGCCGCAACGCGCGGCGGCGAAGTAAAGCGGACCCATGATGAGACCGGATATCAGCGACTTAGTTCGTCTGCCATGCGACAAGAATTGTTTCTACGGGTTTCACGCGTAAAGGATTGTCGGGTATAAGCGCTTAATCATACGCGTCAGCCACAAAAGCAGATATCTGAAAGCGGAAAAAAGTCATTTTTACGCACCGTTACGCTTTTCTGTGAAATATTGTCGTTATTCCCACTTTGCTCGCCGCGACTTCGTAGTATAAATACAGTGTATATTCCCCTAATAAGCGATGGATGCCTCCGTTGAAACGTAGTTTGCTCATTTTTGCTGCGCTGTGCGCGGCGTCGTGGACCTCAGCCCAGGCGGTTCAGCCGAGCGTTGATCCGGTATTTACTTCCGATGTTGTCGATCGCTTTGCCGAGCATATTTATTACGGCAGCGGCGCGACCGGCATGGCGATGGTGGTCATTGACGGCAACCAGCGCGTATTCCGCAGCTTCGGCGAAACGCGGCCGGGCAACAACCAGCATCCGCAACTGGATTCAGTGATCCGCATCGCCTCATTGAGCAAACTGATGACCAGCGAAATGCTGGTGAAACTGCTCGACCAGGGGGTGGTTAAGCTCAACGATCCGTTAAGCAAATACGCCCCGCCTGGCGCACGTGTGCCAACCTACCAGGGCGTACCTATTACGCTGGTCAATCTCGCGACCCACACCAGCGCCCTGCCGCGCGAGCAGCCCGGCGGCGCGGCACATCGCCCGGTGTTCGTCTGGCCAACCCGCCAACAGCGTTGGAACTGGCTGACGACGGCATCGCTTAAAACGACGCCGGGTTCGCAGGCGGCCTACTCCAACCTCGCGTTCGATCTGTTAGCCGATGCGCTTTCGACCGCCGCCGGCAAGCCTTATCCGCAGCTGTTTGAAGAGCAAATTACCCGTCCGCTGGGGATGAAGGACACTACCTTCACACCATCGCCGGACCAGTGCCAGCGCCTGATGGTGGCGGAGAAAGGCGCCAGTCCGTGCAATAACACGCTCGCCGCCATCGGCAGCGGCGGCGTGTATTCGACGCCTGGCGATATGATGCGCTGGATGCAGCAGTTCCTCTCCTCGGATTTCTACACTCGCGGCCAGCAGGCCGATCGCATGCAGACGCTTATTTATCAACGCGCCCAGCTCACCAGGGTGATCGGTATGGACGTGCCGGGTAAAGCCGACGCGCTGGGCCTCGGCTGGGTATATATGAAGCCGAAAAATGGCCATCCGGGCATTATTCAGAAGACCGGCGGCGGCGGCGGATTTATTACCTATATGGCGATGAACCCGCAGGCTAACGTCGGCGTCTTCGTAGTGGTGACCCGCTCTTCTCTGACCCGCTTTAGCGCCATGAGCGACGGCGCTAACGATCTCGTCAGCGCCTTAAGCGGCGTGCAGCCGAATATGGAAACCGCCAGTCAGTAACCCTTCCGGGATGTTTTGCCCGCGATTGTTAAGGATCGTTTTGGCGAAACATCCCGCTGCCGTTTGCGGTACACTACCTTTTTTCATTTCACAAAATCAGGCAAACCATGACAGATTTAATCACTCGCCCACGCCGCCTGCGTCAATCCGCCTCGCTGCGCGCCATGTTTGAAGAGACAACACTGAGTTTGAACGACCTGGTGTTGCCGATCTTTGTTGAAGAAGAAATTGACGATTACAAAGCCATTGAGGCGATGCCTGGCGTGATGCGTATTCCGGAAAAACATCTGGCGCGCGAAATTGAACGCATCGCCAACGCCGGCATCCGCTCGGTGATGACGTTTGGCATCTCCCACCACACCGATGCGACCGGTAGCGATACCTGGAACGAAAACGGCCTGGTGGCGCGGATGACCCGCATTGCCAAACAGGCGGTGCCGGAAATGATCGTGATGTCCGATACCTGCTTCTGCGAATATACCTCCCACGGTCACTGCGGCGTGCTGTGCGAACACGGCGTCGATAACGATGCGACGCTGGAAAACCTCGGTAAGCAGGCTGTGGTTGCCGCAGCAGCCGGTGCGGATTTCATCGCGCCATCCGCGGCAATGGACGGTCAGGTGCAGGCGATCCGCCGTTCGCTGGATGCCGCAGGCTTCACCAATACCGCCATTATGTCTTACTCCACCAAGTTCGCGTCGTCGTTCTATGGCCCGTTCCGCGAAGCCGCCGGCACCGCGCTGAAAGGCGATCGTAAAACGTATCAAATGAGCCCGATGAACCGCCGCGAAGCAATTCGCGAATCGTTGCTCGATGAAGCCCAGGGCGCTGACTGCCTGATGGTGAAACCGGCTGGCGCCTATCTGGATATCCTGCGCGATATCCGCGAGCGCACGGACCTGCCGCTCGGCGCTTATCAGGTCAGCGGCGAGTACGCGATGATCAAATTTGCCGCGCAGGCTGGCGCTATCGACGAAGAGAAAGTGGTGCTGGAAAGCCTTGGCGCAATTAAACGCGCGGGCGCGGACCTGATCTTCAGCTATTTCGCCCTCGATCTGGCCGAGAAAAAAATCCTGCGTTAACCCTGCCCTTCCCCGGTGGCGCTGACGCTTACCGGGGCTACAAATCGGCACCAACCGTAGCCCGGATGAGGCGAAAGCCGCTATCCGGGAATCAGATTTTGCGTGCCGTTTTCCATCTTCCGTGACAACTCCTTGGCGG
>CABUCP010000257.1 GCA_902490055.1 uncultured Klebsiella sp.
TGACGACAAAGCGCCGGAAACAGTTAAAAACTTCCTGGACTACTGCCGCGAAGGTTTCTACGACAACACCATTTTCCACCGTGTAATCAACGGCTTCATGATTCAGGGCGGCGGCTTCGAGCCGGGCATGAATCAGAAAGACACCAAATCTCCGATTCAGAACGAAGCGAACAACGGCCTGAAAAACACCCGTGGTACGCTGGCGATGGCCCGTACTCAGGCGCCGCACTCCGCAACTGCTCAGTTCTTCATCAACATCGCCGACAACGACTTCCTGAACTTCTCTGGCGAAAGCCTGCAGGGTTGGGGCTATTGCGTATTTGCCGAAGTCGTTGAAGGTATGGACGTCGTCGACAAAATCAAAGCGGTTGCCACCGGCCGCAGCGGCATGCACCAGGACGTGCCGAAAGAAGATGTTGTAATCAAAAGCGTCACCGTCAGCGAATAATTCGTGGCGACACTTTTTATTGCAGACCTGCATCTGCAAACAGAAGAACCGGCGATCACCGCCGGTTTTCTGCGTTTTTTAGCCGGCAGCGCCCGCGAAGCGGATGCGCTGTATATTCTCGGCGACCTGTTTGAAGCCTGGATCGGCGATGACGATCCGAACCCACTGCACCAGCAAATCGCCGCCGCCATCAAAGCCGTCGTCGACTCGGGCGTCCCCTGCTATTTCATCCATGGCAACCGCGATTTTCTTGTCGGTCAACGCTTTGCCCGCCAGAGCGGCATGAGCCTGCTGAGCGAAGAAAAGCTGCTGGATCTGTATGGCCGCAAGGTGTTGATTATGCACGGTGACACCCTTTGCACCGATGACCCCGGCTATCTGGCGTTCCGCGCCAAAGTCCATACCCCATGGATCCAACGCCTGTTTCTCGCCCTGCCGCTGTTTATTCGCCGCCGCATCGCCGCCAAAATGCGCGCCGATAGCCAGGCCGCGAACAGCAGCAAATCCATGGAGATTATGGATGTAAATCCGCAAGCGGTCGTTGACGCGATGGAAAGACACCACGTGCAATGGCTGATTCATGGCCATACCCATCGTCCGGCGGTTCACGAACTACAGGCCAACGGCCAGCCCGCATGGCGCGTGGTACTTGGCGCCTGGCACAGCGAAGGGTCGATGGTCAAAGTCAGCGCTGACGACGTCGAACTCATCCACTTCCCGTTTTAATTTCACCAACGATTTCCCTTTATTTCCGCCGACGCAACCGTTTTCCTTGCCGGGATATCGTGCTATTCTCTGTGGCCTCTAAAGCAGTGTGAAGCACACCCACAGGAGTTTTCAGACGCATGTCTTCCCGCAATAATCCGGCGCGTATCGCCATCGTGATGGGGTCCAAAAGCGACTGGGCTACCATGCAGTTCGCCGCAGAAATCCTTGATACCCTGAACGTTCCGCACCACGTTGAAGTGGTCTCCGCCCACCGTACGCCCGATAAACTGTTTAGCTTCGCCGAAAGCGCTGAAAGCAACGGTTATCAGGTGATTATCGCTGGTGCTGGCGGCGCGGCGCATCTGCCGGGCATGATTGCAGCGAAAACCCTGGTACCGGTACTCGGCGTGCCGGTACAAAGCGCGGCGTTAAGCGGCGTGGACAGCCTCTACTCTATCGTCCAGATGCCGCGCGGGATCCCGGTCGGCACGCTGGCGATCGGCAAAGCCGGCGCCGCCAACGCCGCCCTGCTTGCCGCGCAAATTCTCGCCCAGCATGACGCGCAACTCCATCAGCGCCTGAGCGCCTGGCGTCAGGCGCAAACTGATGAAGTGCTGGATAACCCAGACCCGCGGGGTGCGGCATGAAACAGGTTTGCGTCCTCGGCAACGGGCAGTTAGGCCGCATGCTGCGTCAGGCCGGCGAGCCGCTGGGCATCGCCGTCTGGCCGGTCGGGCTGGAAGCCGATCCGCAAGCCGTGCCATTCCAGCAGAGCGTGATCACCGCTGAAATCGAGCGCTGGCCGGAAACCGCCCTGACCCGCGAACTGGCCCGCCACCCGGCGTTCGTCAACCGCGACGTTTTTCCCATCATCGCCGACCGCCTGACGCAAAAACAGCTGTTCGACAAGCTTGGCCTCGCCACCGCTCCCTGGCAGCTGCTGGCGGATAAAAACGAATGGCCTGCGGTGTTTGCCCGTCTGGGCGAACTGGCTATCGTTAAGCGCCGCGTCGGCGGCTACGACGGCCGCGGCCAGTGGCGCCTGCGCAAAGACGAAACCGCGCAACTGCCTGATGATAACTACGGTGAATGCATCGTTGAACAGGGGATTAACTTCTCCGCCGAAGTGTCGCTGGTCGGCGCCCGCGGCCGTGACGGCAGCACCGTGTTTTATCCGCTAACCCGCAACCTGCATCAGGATGGTATCCTGCGCGCCAGCGTCGCCTTCCCGCAGGCCAATGCGCGCCAGCAGGAACAGGCGGAAAGCATGCTGTCAGCGATCATGAGCGAACTGAACTACGTTGGCGTGATGGCGATGGAATGCTTCGTGACCGCCGAAGGGCTGCTGATTAACGAGCTGGCGCCGCGCGTACACAACAGCGGCCACTGGACGCAGAACGGCGCGTCAATCAGTCAATTTGAACTGCACCTGCGCGCCATTACCGACCTGCCCCTGCCGCCGCCGGTGGTCAACAGCCCATCGGTGATGATCAACCTGATCGGCAGCCATCTGAACTATGACTGGCTGAAGCTGCCGTTGGTCCATCTGCACTGGTACGACAAAGACGTTCGTCCGGGGCGTAAAGTCGGGCATCTGAATCTGACCGATAGCGATACCGACCGCCTGAGCGCAACCCTGGAAGCGCTGAAGCCGCTGCTGCCTGCCGAATACGCCAGCGGCGTTTTCTGGGCGCAATCACAGCTCAATTAAGCCATTCGTGCCGGGGATTTGATCTATCCCCTTCCCCGGCACGCCCTTCGGCGCGTAGAATCCCCACCTCGCAGTAAGCTTATCCCGGTTTTAACTCAAAAGGACGACCCATGGAAAATGGGACACACTATCGCGCCATTCTCTGCGCGGATACACCGCTTATCGACGTCCGCGCGCCGGTGGAATTCAACCAGAGCGCGATGCCTGCGGCGATTAACCTGCCGCTGATGAACGATGACGAACGCGCCGCCGTCGGCACCTGCTATAAGCGTCAGGGGCCGGAAGCGGCATTAGCGCTCGGCCATAAGCTGGTCGATGGCGACCTCCGCGCCAGCCGCCTCAAGGCCTGGCTGGCGGCCTGCGCCCGTTATCCGCAGGGCTATCTGTGCTGCGCCCGCGGCGGGCAGCGCTCGCATATCGTGCAGCAGTGGCTGCGTGAAGCGGGCCTCGACTATCCCCTGATCGTCGGCGGTTACAAAGCCTTACGCCAGGCGGCGATTCAGGCCACCGAAGAGCTGGTGCAGCGCCCTATCGTGCTGATTGGCGGCTGTACCGGCAATGGCAAAACTCAGCTAGTCTGTTCGCGGCCGGACGGTATCGATCTCGAAGGCCACGCCCACCACCGCGGTTCTTCATTTGGCCGCACGCTACAGCAGCAATACCCGCAGGCGACGTTCGAAAACCATCTGGCGGTCTCCCTGCTCAAGAAAGCCGAACAGCAGACGCGCTGGGTGCTGGAAGATGAAGGCCATATGATCGGCGCGAACCACCTGCCGGAGTGCATGCGTATTCGCATGGCGCAATCGCCGCTGGCAGTGGTGGAAGATCCGTTTGAAATTCGCCTCGAACGGCTACGCGAAGAGTACTTCGATCGCATGTATCGCGACTTTATCGCCGCCTACGGCGAAGAAAAAGGCTGGCAGGAGTACGGTGAATATCTGCGCCACGGGTTATTTGCCATCCGCCGCCGTCTGGGGCTGCAGCGTTTTGCGCAGTTGACCAGCCTGCTCGACGAGGCGCTGGCGCAGCAGCAGCGTACCGCCAGTACCGAGGCGCATTTTGCCTGGCTGGTGCCGCTGTTAAATGAATACTACGACCCGATGTATCGCTATCAGTTGGAGAAAAAAGCCGGAAAAATTATTTTTCGCGGCAACTGGCAGGACGTTGCCGCCTGGCTGGCGAAGTAGTTTCCCCAACCAGACGGCTTCCCGGGTAGCGGCTTTCGTCTTACCCAGGCCCGGCATGTGATCTGTAGGCCCGCGCAAGCGTAGTGCCGCCGGGCAATAACCGCGGGTAAAGAGCCGCTTTTGCGTTGGATGGCGGCTGCGCCTTATCCGACCTACGGTCCTGAAACTACTGGTGTTGGTGATCTCAAAATCCCCGGTGGCGCTGCCGCTTACCGGGGCTACAGCGCTGTGCGATTTGGTAGCCTGGCTTAGCACAGCGCAAGCCGGGGAAATTCCCGGCTTGCGGCGGCTCATCGTTAGAAGTCGTAACGCAGACGCACCAGGTTCATATCGCCCAGGTCGTCGGTGCTGGAGGTGAATACGTGTTCGTAGTCAACACGGAAGCCGTAATTCAGCTGGAAGCTAATACCCAGACCATTATCGATACGCTGGTAGTTGCGGCCATTCACGTACTGCAGACGGTCGCCCATAAAGTACGGCTGAATAGATTTGACTGCGTACTGGTTGATCGGGAATTTATAGCCCGCAAAGTATTCAATACCCCAGGCATCGCCGGCGAAGTAATCATGCACATTGGTTTTTTTGGTGGTCAGGAAGTTCTGATACCAGCCGCCGCCGAAGGAGAAGGTCCAGTTGTCCGGGGTCCAGCTCAGCGCGGTACCGACGATATTCTGATCATAGGTTTTGCTGTCGGAGCTAGACGGATCGCGCATTTCGGCACGGGTGTAGTTCCACGCGGTACCCCAGGTCAGATCCTTCATGATGTGGTAATCCGCACCAATAGAACCACCGCCTTTACGTTTGTAGCGCAGACCGTTGCCCGGCAGGTATTCGCTATCTTCGAACAGATAAGAGCCGTACAGGTCGACATCACCGACGGTTTTCTTATATTTCAGCATACCGCGTGAACGATAAGAACCATCGTAGTCGCCGTTAATACCGTTACCCGGGGCCTGGCCGATCATATCGTAGTCCCAGATATCGGTTTTCACGCCAACCACATCATAGTAAATACTGTTTTGCTGACCGTAGGTCAGTGTACCCCAGGTGTCGCTCTTCAGACCGGTATACAGCATACGGCGAGAGGTGTTATTCGCGCCTTCCGCATAGTGGTTATCCCAGTCAAACAGCGCCGGAATGTTCACGCCCAGTTCGTAGTAGCTGATCCAGCTAATATCATCAAACAGATAGTAATCAGCGGCGAAGCGGAAACGAGTACCGCCGTCGAAACCGTTACGTTTGTAGGAACCTTTATCACCATCGCCGGTCATCATATTGAACTGCGGACGAATACTGCCGCCGACGGTAAA
>CABUCP010000258.1 GCA_902490055.1 uncultured Klebsiella sp.
GTCGAATTATTTTGCTGGTGAATTTTCCTTTTCAGAGGAAAAGGAGGATGAACTGGGGCCCCGCCTTGCGCTATGGTTAAAGGCAGCACATCAACTAAGGACAGCGTTATGATTCTGCACTGCGCATTTATTGGCTTTGGTAAAAGCACCACCCGCTATCACCTTCCTTATGTCCTGCATCGCAAAGGCAGCTGGCACGTCGCGCATATTTATCGCCGCAGCGCCAGGCCGGAAGAACAAGCGCCGCAGTATTCCCATATTCATTTCACCAGCGACCTCGATGAAGTACTGAGCGACCCGCAGGTCAAGCTGGTGGTGGTCTGCACTCATGCCGACAGCCACTTCGACTACGCTAAGCGGGCGCTGGAAGCGGGAAAAAACGTGCTGGTCGAAAAGCCGTTTACCCCGACTCTGGAAGAGGCGAAAACCCTATTTGCATTGGCGAAAAGCAAAGGCCTGACGGTGACGCCATACCAGAACCGCCGCTTTGATTCCTGCTTCCTGACCACCAAAAAGGTGATTGAAAGCGGTAAGCTCGGCGAACTGGTGGAAATTGAAAGCCACTTTGATAACTATCGTCCGGTGGCGGAAACCACTCCCGGCGGGCCGCAAAGCGGGGATTTCTACGGACTTGGCGTCCATACCATGGATCAGATCATTTCCCTGTTTGGCCGCCCGGAGCACGTTGCTTACGATTTACGTTCACTGCGTAATAAAGCTAATCCTGATGATACGTTTGAAGCCCAGCTGTTCTACGGCGATCTGAAAGCGATCGTTAAAACCAGCCATCTGGTGCAAATTGACTATCCGAAATTTATCGTCCACGGCCATAAAGGCTCGTTTGTGAAATACGGTATTGACCAGCAGGAGACCAGTCTGAAGGCCAATATCATGCCGGGCGAGGCGGGGTTCGGCGCCGATGATAGCGTCGGCCAACTGGTATACATCAACGAAGCGGGCGTGGTGGTACGCGAAGAGGTGCCGCTGGAGACCGGCGACTACGGGCGAGTGTATGACGCGCTGTATGACACCCTCGTCAACGGCCAGCCGAATTACGTCAAGGAATCTGAAGTTCTCGCCAATATGGAGATTCTCCAGCGCGGCTTTGAGCAGCCTTCACCGGCCACCATCACCCTGGCAAAATAAGCAAAACGGGCTCCTCGACGCTTGTTCATATTTTTTGAACAGAGGAGTCAATTTTCACCCTCTATGATCGCCGGCGGAATGGGTCCACACTTACTCCATCGAAAACATACGGGGGTGCAACATGATCTATTTACGCAAAGCTAACGAACGTGGCCACGCTAACCATGGCTGGCTGGATTCCTGGCATACTTTCTCTTTCGCCAACTACTACGACCCGAATTTTATGGGCTTCTCCGCGCTGCGCGTGATTAACGATGACGTTATCGATGCCGGTCAGGGTTTTGGCACCCACCCGCACAAAGACATGGAAATCCTGACTTATGTGCTGGAAGGGGCGGTAGAGCACCAGGACAGCATGGGCAACAAAGAACAGGTTCCGGCGGGTGAATTCCAGATTATGAGCGCGGGTACCGGCGTGCGTCACTCTGAATACAACCCGAGCAGCACCGACCGCCTGCGTCTGTACCAGATCTGGATTATTCCAGAAGAAACCGGCATTACGCCACGCTACGAACAGCGTCGCTTTGATGCCACGCAGGGCAAACAGCTGGTGCTGTCGCCGGATGCGCGTGATGGTTCGCTGAAAGTACATCAGGATATGGAGCTGTATCGCTGGGCGCTGCTGAAAGATGAGCAGTCGGTTCACCAGATCGCCGCCGAACGTCGCGTGTGGATCCAGGTGGTCAAAGGCGAAGTGACCATTAACGGCACCAAAGCCACCACCAGCGATGGTCTGGCGATTTGGGACGAGCAGGCGATTTCGGTTCACGCCGACAGCGATAGCGAAATATTGCTGTTCGATCTGCCGCCGGTTTGATACGCGTCATCCTTCAAGCCGCATTTTTGTTGGCTCTCCTCACTCACCCCGGTCGCGTACCCCTTATACGCTTCCGGGGATTCGTTGCGTTGCCGCCTCAATGCAACTTGAATGATTTTGCGTATCAACTCTAAATAAATCTTTTAGCCCTTTTTTCTCCGGGAAGGTTGCGCTTTGTCCGTGATAAACTGAGAAAATGTTTCCCAGTCGATCACAGTCAGGACGATGAAAAAGAAAAGACCCGTACTTCAGGATGTAGCCGATCTTGTCGGCGTGACCAAAATGACGGTCAGTCGCTATTTACGTAACCCGGAACAGGTTTCTGAGGCCCTGCGTGGCAAGATTGCCGTTGCACTCGATGAACTGGGTTATATTCCCAATCGCGCCCCTGACATCCTCTCCAACGCCACCAGCCGCGCCATCGGCGTGCTGCTGCCATCGTTAACCAACCAGGTCTTCTCGGAAGTGCTGCGCGGTATCGAAAGCGTCACTGACGCCTTCGGCTATCAAACCATGCTGGCGCACTACGGCTATAAGCCGGAAATGGAAGAAAAACGCCTGGAATCCATGCTCTCGTGGAACATCGACGGCCTGATCCTCACCGAGCGTACCCATACTCCACGCACCCTCAAAATGATTGAAGTCGCCGGGATCCCGGTGGTTGAACTGATGGACAGCCAGTCGCCATGCCTCGATATCGCCGTCGGTTTTGATAACTTCGAAGCGGCGCGGCAGATGACGGCGGCGATTATCGCCCGCGGCCACCGCCACGTTGCCTATCTGGGCGCGCGTCTCGATGAACGTACTATCATCAAACAGAAGGGATACGAGCAGGCGATGCACGACGCCGGCATGACTCCCTACAGCGTGATGGTCGAGCAATCCTCTTCCTACTCTTCGGGGATCGAGCTCATGCGCCAGGCGCGCCGCGAATACCCGCAGCTCGACGGCATCTTCTGTACCAACGATGACCTGGCGGTCGGCGCGGCGTTCGAGTGCCAGCGCCTGGGGCTGAAGATCCCGGACGACATGGCGATTGCCGGTTTCCACGGCCACGATATCGGCCAGGTGATGGAGCCGCGTCTCGCCAGCGTACTGACCCCGCGCGAGCGGATGGGGCGCATCGGCGCCGAGCGTCTGCTGGCACGTATTCGCGGTGAGACGATTACTCCTAAGATGTTAGATTTAGGTTTCACATTGTCACCGGGCGGATCTATTTAAACTGACAAGTTTGAAGTAGATCACACATATTCACATCTGGCACGAATGGTTATTGCTTCTCCCTTGGTCCGGCATGACAATGTTACCGATAACAGTTACCCGTAACACTCGCTTGTAATCATTAACCGATACGCCGCCTTCGCGCTGTATGAGTCAGCCCCGGCGCGGCGTACCAGTCCAGTGGGAGGACGCTTTGAGCACGACTAACCATGATCACCACGTCTATGTCCTGATGGGCGTTTCCGGCAGTGGTAAATCCGCCGTCGCCAGCGAAGTGGCGCATCAACTGAAAGCCGCGTTTCTCGACGGCGATTTTCTGCATCCGCGCAGCAACATCACCAAGATGGCGTCCGGCGAGCCGTTGAATGACGATGACCGCACCCCGTGGCTGCAGGCGTTGAATGACGCGGCGTTTGCGATGCAACGCACCAACAAGGTCTCGCTGATCGTCTGCTCCGCGCTGAAAAAAAGCTACCGCGACATTTTGCGTAAGGGCAACCCGAACCTCTCCTTTATCTACCTGAAAGGCGACTTCGACGTGATTGAAAACCGTCTGAAGGCGCGTAAAGGCCACTTCTTCAAAACCCAAATGTTGGTGACGCAGTTTGAAACGCTGCAGGAACCAAGCGCTGACGAAAGCGATGTGCTTATCGTTGATATCGACCAGTCGCTGGAAGGCGTGGTCGCCAGCACCATTGAGGTGATTAACAAAGGCAGTAACTAGTGAGTACTTTAACGCTTGTTTTGACAGCAGTCGGCTCGGTATTGCTGCTGCTGTTTTTAGTCATGAAGGCGCGTATGCACGCCTTCGTGGCTTTGATGGTGGTTTCTATTGGCGCAGGTCTCTTTTCCGGTATGCCGCTGGATAAAATCGCGGCAACGATGGAAAAAGGGATGGGCGGTACGTTGGGCTTCCTGGCGATAGTCGTCGCGCTGGGGGCGATGTTCGGTAAGATCCTGCATGAAACCGGCGCCGTTGACCAAATTGCCGTGAAGATGCTGAAGTCTTTCGGCCACAACCGCGCGCACTATGCGATTGGCCTTGCCGGCCTTATCTGCGCGCTGCCGCTGTTCTTCGAAGTGGCGATCGTGCTGCTGATTAGCGTCGCGTTCTCTATGGCGCGTCATACCGGTACTAACCTCGTGAAGTTGGTGATCCCGCTGTTTGCCGGCGTCGCCGCCGCGGCGGCATTCCTGCTGCCGGGGCCTGCGCCGATGCTGCTGGCCTCGCAGATGCACGCCGATTTTGGCTGGATGATCCTGATTGGCCTGTGCGCCGCGATTCCGGGGATGATTATCGCCGGGCCGCTGTGGGGCAACTTTATCAGCCGCTACGTTGAGCTGCACATTCCTGACGATATCAGCGAGCCGCATCTTGGCGAAGGTAAAATGCCGTCCTTCGGCTTTAGCCTCGCGCTGATCCTGTTGCCGCTGGTGCTGGTTGGGCTGAAAACCATCGCCGCGCGCTTTGTGCCGGTGGGCTCTCACGCCTATGAATGGTTCGAATTTATCGGCCATCCATTCACCGCGATTTTGGTTGCCTGCCTGGTCGCCATTTACGGCCTGGCCGTACGTCAGGGAATGGCGAAAGATCGCGTGATGGAGATCTGCGGCGCCGCGCTGCAGCCGGCGGGGATTATCCTGCTGGTGATCGGCGCAGGCGGCGTCTTCAAGCAGGTGCTGGTTGACTCCGGCGTTGGCCCGGCGCTCGGCGAAGCGCTGACCGGAATGGGTCTGCCGATTGCGATTACCTGCTTCGTGCTGGCGGCTGCCGTCCGCATCATTCAGGGTTCTGCTACCGTGGCTTGTCTGACAGCGGTTGGCCTGGTGATGCCGGTCATTGAGCAACTGAACTATACCGGCGCGCAGATGGCGGCGCTCTCCATCTGTATCGCGGGTGGTTCGATTGTGGTGAGCCACGTCAACGATGCCGGCTTCTGGCTGTTCGGTAAGTTTACCGGCGCCACCGAAGCGCAGACGCTGAAAACCTGGACGATGATGGAAACCATCCTTGGCACCACCGGTGCGATTGTTGGGATGATTGCCTTCCAGCTGCTGAGCTAAGTAAAAATAATTTACCCGCCCGCGGTCCATGCGGACGGGTAAAAAACCAGGGTAACGCCGCTTACCCTGGTTTCCGCGCAATAACCTGTGATTTTCCCCTCTTTTCCTTCTCTTCG
>CABUCP010000259.1 GCA_902490055.1 uncultured Klebsiella sp.
TCATCTTTTCTCACTCTGCGCGCAAAGGATGCCATGTCGCCCCGGTCTCGCTATACTGCTGATAACTGAAGGAGAATGTTGCGCCAGGCGGAGGGGATATGCATCTTGAGCGTGTAGAGATCGTCGGATTTCGCGGCATCAACCGTTTATCGTTGATGCTTGAGCAAAATAATGTCCTGATCGGCGAGAACGCATGGGGTAAATCCAGTCTGCTGGACGCCCTGACGCTGCTATTATCGCCGGAATTTGAGCTGTACCATTTTGTCCGTGATGACTTCTGGTTCCCGCCCGGGGATGTTCAGGGGCGCGAGCACCATCTGCATATCGTTTTAACCTTTCGCGAAAATGAGCCCGGCCGTCATCGGGTACGGCGTTTTCGCCCATTGAGCGACTGTTGGGTGCCGTGCGATGACGGCTATCAGCGAATCTTCTATCGTCTTGAGGGCGAGCTGGCCGATGACGACAGCGTGATGACGCTGCGCAGCTTTATTAACTGCGAAGGAGAGGCGCTGGATCTGGATGATATCGATGAACTAGCACGCCATCTGGTACGCCTGATGCCGGTGTTGCGTCTGCGCGACGCCCGCTTTATGCGGCGTATTCACAATGGTACCGTACCGCATTCGCCGCAAATTGAGATAACCGCCCGCCAGCTGGATTTTCTCTCCCGTGAGCTGGTCAATCACCCGCAAAATCTTACCGACGGGCAAATTCGTGAAGGGCTCTCGGCGATGGTGCAGCTATTGGAGCATTATTTCGCCGAGCAGAGCAGCGCGCAAAGCCGCAACCGGCTAATGCGCCGGCGCTCGCATGATGAACAGCGCAGCTGGCGCTACCTCGATATTATCAACCGGATGATTGATAAACCCGGCGGGCGCAGCCATCGGGTGATCCTGCTTGGGTTGTTCTCCACTTTATTGCAGGCGAAAGGGACAATCCGCCTCGATCGCGATGCGCGACCGCTGCTGCTGATCGAAGACCCGGAAACCCGTCTGCATCCTATTATGCTTTCCGTGGCCTGGCATTTACTTAACCTGCTGCCATTGCAGCGGGTTACCACAACCAATTCCGGCGAGCTTTTGTCGCTAACGCCGGTGGAGCACGTGTGCCGGCTGGTACGCGAATCGTCGCGCGTCTCGGCGTGGCGGCTGGGGCCCGGCGGCATGAATGCGGAAGATAGCCGCCGTATCGCATTCCATATCCGCTTCAACCGCGCTTCATCGCTGTTCGCCCGCTGCTGGCTGCTGGTGGAAGGTGAAACCGAAACCTGGGTGATTAACGAACTGGCGCGCCAGTGCGGGCATCATTTCGATGCCGAAGGGGTGAAGGTGATTGAATTTGCCCAATCAGGGCTTAAACCGCTGATTCGATTTGCCCGTCGGATGGGAATCGAATGGCACGTGCTGGTCGACGGCGATGAAGCCGGGAAAAAGTATGCCGCGACCGTATGCGGGCTACTGAATAACGATCACGAACTTGAGCGCGTTCACCTCACTACGCTTCCGGCAATGGACATGGAACACTTTATGTATCGTCAGGGCTTTGACGATGTTTATCATCGGGTTGCGCAGATCCCGGATAATGTTCCGATGAACATGCGGCGGGTGATCACCAAGGCGATTCACCGCTCATCAAAACCTGATTTGGCGATTGAGGTGGCGATGGAGGCCGGGCGGCGTGGAGTCGATGCTGTCCCAACGCTACTGAAGAAAATGTTTTCCCGCGTGCTGTGGCTAGCGCGCGGACGCGCTGATTAGCGTGAACTCCTTGCTTTTCAATGAGCGGTGGGGGAAATATTCTGCCGCTCAATGGTCCCCGTCAGGCCGCTGCCGCCGCCAATCTTCAACAAACGTTAAGCGTTGCTAAAATTCTGGGTTCGGTTAGCCGTCGGTTCCGTTAGAATCATCGTCCGAGCTGCGGGGACAACATCAGGAATTTTTTATGACATTTAATGGAAAACGCAGGAAAGTCTGGTGGCTGTTGGCGCTGGTGGTGGTGATAGCGGCGATCTGGGGATGGCGTATTCTCAATGCGCCGCTGCCGCAGTATCAGACGCTGGTAGCGCGTAAGGGCGATCTGCAGCAAAGCGTGCTGGCCACCGGCAAACTGGATGCGCTGCGTAAAGTCGACGTCGGCGCGCAGGTCAGCGGCCAGCTAAAAACGCTGCGCGTCAATATTGGCGATAAGGTGCAGAAAGACCAACTGCTGGGGGTTATCGACCCGGAGCAGGCGGAAAACCAGATTAAAGAAGTGGAAGCCACGCTGATGGAACTGCGGGCGCAGCTAAAGCAGGCGCAGGCCGAGCGTAAGCTGGCGCAGGTGACGCTTGCACGTCAGCAACAGCTGGCGCAGCGCCAATTGGTTTCGCGTCAGGAACTGGACACCGCCGCCACCGATCTGGCGGTAAAAGAGGCGCAAATCGGCACCATCGAGGCGCAGATTAAACGCAACCAGGCGACCCTCGATACCGCAAAAACCAACCTTGACTACACGCGCATTCTGGCGCCGATGTCCGGCGAAGTGACGCAAATTACCACTCTGCAGGGGCAGACGGTCATTGCCGCCCAGCAGGCGCCGAACATTCTGACGCTGGCGGACCTCAGCACCATGCTGGTGAAAGCCCAGGTCTCGGAAGCGGACGTCATTCATCTTAAGCCGGGGCAAAAGGCGTGGTTTACGGTACTCGGCGATCCGCTAACCCGTTACGAAGGGACGCTGAAGGATATTCTACCGACGCCGGAAAAGGTCAACGACGCCATCTTTTATTATGCGCGTTTCGAAGTACCGAACCCACAAGGCATCCTGCGCCTGGAGATGACCGCGCAGGTACATATCCAACTGGCTGAAGTTAAAAACGTCATTACTATCCCACTGAGCGCGCTGGGCGATGCCATTGGCGACAACCGCTACAACGTGCGTTTATTGCGTACCGGTGAAGTTAAAACGCGGGAAATCGTCATTGGGGCCCGCAACGACACCGATGTGGCGGTGGCAAAAGGTCTGGAAGAGGGTGATGAAGTGATTATCAGCGAAAGCGCGCCCGGGGCGGCAAAATGACGGCGCTGCTCGAACTGCGTGATATTCGCCGCAGTTATCCCTCGGGCGACGGCGATGTCGACGTGCTGAAGGGAATAACCCTCAGCATCGCCGCCGGGGAAATGGTGGCGATCGTCGGGGCTTCTGGGTCCGGCAAATCGACGTTGATGAATATTCTTGGTTGTCTTGATAAACCAACCAGCGGTACCTATCAGGTCGCCGGCACCGACGTGGCGCGCCTGAGCGGCGATGAGCTGGCCAGGCTGCGCCGTGAACACTTTGGCTTTATCTTCCAGCGTTATCACCTGTTGTCGCATCTGACGGCGGCGCAAAACGTAGAAGTTCCGGCCATCTACGCTGGCAAAGAGCGGCGGCTGCGCCTTGAGCGGGCGCGAGATTTACTCCAGCGGCTGGGGCTGGGCGAACGGGCGGAATACTTTCCATCACAGCTTTCCGGCGGCCAGCAGCAGCGGGTGAGTATCGCCCGCGCCCTGATGAACGGCGGCGAGGTGATCCTTGCCGATGAACCGACCGGGGCGCTGGATAGCCACTCCGGCGAAGAGGTGATGGCGATTCTGCATCAGCTCAAGGCGCAGGGGCATACGGTGATTATCGTGACCCACGACCCGCAGGTGGCGGCGCAGGCGGAAAGAATTATCGAGCTGCGCGACGGTGAAATCGTGCGTAATCCACCCTCGCCAGCACAGGCTGCAGGCGGTGTTCTGCGCCCGGAAGTCAGCGCGGAGCCTTCCGTCTGGCGTCAGTTCAGCAGCGGTTTCCGCGAGGCTCTGGTGATGGCCTGGCGAGCGATGGCGGCGAATAAAATGCGCACGCTGCTAACCATGCTCGGGATTATTATTGGTATTGCTTCAGTGGTCTCTATTGTGGTGGTTGGCGATGCGGCAAAACAGCTGGTGCTGGCCGATATCCGCGCAATCGGTACCAATACCATCGACGTCTATCCCGGTAAGGATTTTGGCGATGATGACCCGCGTTATCAGCAGGCGTTAAAATATGACGATTTGCTGGCTATTCAAAAACAGCCGTGGGTCCGTTCCGCGACGCCGGCGGTGTCAAAAAGCCTGCGCCTGCGCGCCGATAATATCGATGTGGCGGCCAGCGCTGAAGGCGTTGGCGCGCAGTATTTCAACGTTTACGGCATGACGTTCAGCGAAGGGAACACCTTCAATGAGCTGCAGCTCAACAGCCGGGCGCAGGTGGTGGTGCTGGATAGCAACGCTCGTCGCCAGCTATTCCCGCACAAGGCAAAAGTGGTCGGCGAGGTGATTCTGGTCGGCAATATGCCGGCAACTATCGTCGGCGTGGCCGACGAGAAACAGTCGATGTTCGGCAGCAGTAAAATTCTGCGCGTCTGGCTACCTTATTCTACGATGGCCGGGCGGGTGATGGGGCAATCCTGGCTGAACTCAATCACCGTCCGCGTGCAGGAAGGCTACGATAGCGCTACCGCCGAAGAACAGCTGATGCGTCTACTTGAACTGCGTCATGGCAAAAAAGATGTCTTTACCTGGAATATGGACAGCATCTTGAAAACGGCGGAAAAGACCACACATACTTTACAGCTGTTTCTGACGTTGGTGGCGGTCATCGCGTTGGTGGTCGGCGGGATTGGGGTGATGAACATCATGCTGGTGTCGGTGACAGAACGCACTCGTGAAATTGGTATCCGCATGGCGGTTGGCGCGCGGGCCAGCGATGTGCTGCAGCAATTTCTGATTGAGGCGGTGCTGGTTTGCCTGGTGGGCGGCGCGCTCGGCGTGAGTCTATCGCTGATGATCGCGTTTATCCTGCAGCTGTTCTTACCCGGCTGGGAGATCGGCTTTTCACCGCTGGCGCTGCTGACCGCGTTTGGGTGTTCGACGCTGACCGGCGTGCTGTTTGGCTGGTTGCCAGCGCGTAATGCCGCGCGGCTGGACCCTGTGGATGCGTTGGCACGGGAGTAAGGTGATAAAAATGCCAGTCAGAAGGACTGGCATTTTATTAGCAGGATGTACACAATGAAGCAAAAGAGTTATGCAGCCGCTTCTGCTTCCACAGGAACAATCACGCTGGCGTGATTGCCTTTCGGCCCCTGGTGAACATCAAACCGAACGGCTTGCCCGGCTTTTAGCGTTCTGTAACCATCCATCTGGATGGTGGAGTAATGGGCGAAAATGTCTTCGCCGCCGCCCTCAGGGCAAATAAAACCGAACCCTTTGGCATTGTTGAACCACTTAACAGTACCTTTGCTCATGATGTTACCTCCCTATGTACTCGCCCTCGGCGACAACGATCGCC
>CABUCP010000260.1 GCA_902490055.1 uncultured Klebsiella sp.
AAACGTCCAAAAGCTGGCCCTTGTCGCCGTACTTAGCTCACTTTCATTCGCAAGTTTCGCCGCCGTTGAAGTGCAGTCCACTCCAGCGGGTCAACATAAAATCGGTACCGTAGCCGCTTCCGCCGGCACCAATCTGGGTTCGCTTGAAGAGCAGCTGGCGCAGAAAGCAGACGAAATGGGGGCGACCTCTTATCGTATTACTTCCGTGACCGGTCCTAATACCCTGCACGGTACCGCGGTTATCTATAAGTAAGTGTTGTAACCCCTGTCATGCCACTGACAAAACGCGTTCCTGACCCCCTTCAGCAGAACGCGGGTAGTAAGCAGTAAACGTAGTAACCCTTTGTTATGCCACTCTCGCGACGCGGTCCACACCCCTTCATGGGACCGCGCCACGCGAAACCTCGTCAGCTAGCCTGGCGATTGCCACAAAAAAACCCGCCATGCCTGGCGGGTTTTTTACTTTCTGCCTTCCGGTTCCGCTAATGATTACATCGCTTGTTCGCCGGATACCTGGTGACGGGTCACATCAATCGGCATCCCCGAGCGCAGCTCCATCGCATATTCCATCACCTGCTGATTGGTCTGCGGCGCCTGTTTAAAGTTCTGCATGCTGGCATTCAGTACGATTGGCAGCGTCTGCGGATCGTCATTGATGTGCTCGGATAGCGGCTGGTGAACCTCCACCAGGCGGGTGCCGTTTGGCTCAACCGAAACCTTGATTGGTTCGTTAATGATGTTCACTTTCGTGCCCGGCGTTATTTTGTTGTACAGCGCTTTAATGTCGGCATCGCGCAGGCGGATACAGCCCGAGCTAACGCGCATACCAATACCGAAATCGGCGTTGGTGCCGTGCAGTAGATAGACGCCGCCGTAGGCCGCGAGGCGAATCGCGTGATGGCCCATTGGATTATTCGGCCCGGCAGGGACCACGGCTGGTAAATCGATACCCATGGCTTTATAACGCGCACGAATGTTAGCGGTTGGCGTCCAGGTCGGATTAGCGCGCTTATCCGACACGGTGGTGACCATCGTCGGCGTCAGGGTATCGCCGCCGAGCTGGCCGATACCAATCGGATAAACGGTCACGCTATTTTGTCCCGGTGGATAGTAGTAAAGGCGCAGCTCGGCGATGTTAAGCACCAGACCTTCACGCGGGGCGTCAGGCAACAGCGTTTGTAGCGGAATGGTCAGTACGCTACCGGCGCGCGGTACGTAAGGATCGACACCGGGGTTAGCCTGTAAAAGCGCGAGGAAACCAACGTTGTACTTCTTGGCGATTGCTTCCAGCGATCCGCCGTTATCCTGTACCACATGAAACTGATTCTGCCCAACCAGTCGGCTACCGCTCGGCGGCAGCGGCCAGGTGTTAGCGCGGGCGGGGAGGGCCAGCGTCGCCGCAACGGCTAATAAGGCAAGCCAGCTTGAAATACGCGAGATATTTATCATTACCATAATTCCACAATAAACAAACGGTTATTTTTATAAGATAAGCAGTGTCAATTATGGCGCGGGAGAGTGTGGGGAAATCCAGGCGGTTTGCAAAATGTTTGTAAAGTTTGCTAACTGTGACAGGTAAAGAGATGCGGTTTTGACAACCGCATCTCTTCGTTCTCAAGCGGTGGCGTTCTCTTCTAACTGGCGCATAAACTGGCGTACCCACTCCATGCGCGTTTTGCGCTCGTCCAGCTCCTGGAAGAATTTCAGGCGGGTTGGCCCATCCAGCCGGTAATGCTGCGGCTGTTTCTGCAGCAGGCCGATGAGCCAAACCGGGTTAACGTTATTTTTCTCGTTAAATTCGATAACGCCGCCTTTTTCATTGCACTCCAGCTTGCGGATCCCCAGCTTCTGCGCCTGCTGGCGCAAACGGGCGATATCCAGCAGATTACGCGCCGCATCCGGCAGCATGCCAAAGCGATCGATCAGCTCGACCTTAATTTCATCGAGGTCATGTTCGTTTTTGGCGCTGGCGATACGTTTATAGAACGACAGGCGGGTGTTAACGTCGGGAATAAAGTCATCCGGCAGCAGCGCCGGCATGCGCAGCTCCACTTCCGTCTGCTGGCTGGTCAGATCCTCCAGAGACGGTTCGCGTCCCTCTTTCAGGGCGTCGACGGCGTTTTCCAGCAATTCCATATACAGCGAGAAGCCGATGGTCTCCATTTGTCCGCTTTGGCCTTCGCCTAATAGTTCGCCAGCGCCGCGGATTTCAAGGTCGTGGGTGGCGAGGGCAAAACCGGCGCCGAGGTCTTCCAGCGACGCAATAGCTTCCAGTCGTTTCTGCGCATCGGTGGTCATGGCTTTCGGATGTGGGGTTAACAGCCAGGCGTAGGCCTGATGGTGCGAACGACCAACGCGGCCGCGCAGTTGGTGTAGCTGGGCAAGACCGAAGTGGTCGGCGCGCTCAATGATGATGGTATTAGCGGTCGGAATATCGATCCCGGTTTCGATGATCGTGGTACAAACCAGCACGTTAAAACGCTGATGGTGGAAATCGTTCATCACTCGTTCCAGTTCGCGTTCGCGCATTTGGCCGTGGCCAATGGCGATCCGCGCCTCCGGCACCAGCTCCGCTAAACGATCCGCCGCTTTCTGGATGTTTTCGACATCGTTATACAGATAGTAAACCTGACCGCCGCGCAGGACTTCACGCAGGATCGCCTCACGTACAACCAACGCGTCATATTCGCGCACGAAGGTCTTCACCGCCAGTCGGCGGGCCGGCGGGGTGGCGATAATGGACAGATCGCGCATGCCGCTCATCGCCATATTCAGCGTGCGCGGAATCGGCGTAGCGGTTAGCGTCAGAATGTCGACGTCCGCGCGCATTGCCTTGATCCGCTCTTTATGGCGCACGCCGAAGCGGTGTTCTTCATCGACGATTAACAGCCCCAGATCGCGCAGTTTGACTTCATTTTGCAGCAGTTTATGGGTGCCGATCAGAATATCGATTTTACCGTCCGCCGCCTGTTCGAGGATCTGCGCCTGCTCTTTGGCGCTGCGGAAACGCGAGAGCATTTCGATACGTACCGGCCAGTTGGCGAAACGGTCGCGGAAGTTATCGTAGTGCTGTTGGGCTAATAGAGTGGTAGGAACCAGCACCGCGACCTGCTTATGGTTCTCAACGGCGAGGAAGGCGGCGCGCATCGCGACTTCGGTTTTACCAAAGCCGACGTCGCCGCACACCAGACGGTCCATCGCCAGCGGCTGACACATATCGCTGAGGACGGCGTTAATCGCCTGCGCCTGGTCCGGGGTGGTTTCAAACGGGAAACCGTCGCAGAACAGCTGGTACTGCTCGCGGTCATGCTTGAAGGCAAAGCCTTCTTTCGCTGCGCGCTGGGCGTAGATATCGAGTAGCTCGGCGGCGACGTCGCGCACTTTTTCCGCCGCTTTTTGCCTTGCCCGCGCCCAGGCGTCACCGCCCAGTTTATGCAGCGGCGCATTTTCTTCCGCGCCGCCGGCGTAGCGGCTGATCAGATGTAGCGATGATACCGGAACGTACAGTTTGGCGTCGTTGGCGTAGGTCAGCATCAGGTATTCGCCCTTGATACCGCCGGCTTCGAGGGTGGTCATTCCTGCATATCGACCAACGCCGTGTTCGAGATGCACCACCGGCTGGCCGATATGCAGTTCCGCCAGGTTGCGGATCAGGGTATCGGGATTGATCGTGCGGCGCGAATCCTGGCGACGGCGGGCGACGCGTTCGCCCAGCAGGTCGCTTTCGCAGATCAACGCCAGATTGGCCTGACTATCGATAAAGCCGTGCTCGGCGGCGCCAATCATCAGGAAGCGGCCATTCCCGGTTGCTTCCTGCAGACGCAGAATATGTTTCGGCGCGATTTTAATGCGCGCCAGCATTTCGCCCAACGCTTCACGACGGCCTTCGCTCTCGACCGAGAAAATCACCGGGCCGCTGAAGGATTCGAGGAAGCGACGCAGGTTATCCAGCGGCGCTTTGTTTTGCGCCTGAATGGCCAGTTCGGGCAGAGATTGATAGCCGAGATTGGTGTTGGCGGCTTTTTCCGCCAGACGCTCGGTTTTTAACTGGACTCGCGGCCATTTTTTCAGCTCGCTGAACAGTTCGTCGCTGCGTAGCCACAGCTGTTCAGGCGGCAGCAGCGGGCGCATCGGGTCAACGCCGCGGTTTTCAAAGCGCGCGCGCGTTTCATTCTGGAAACGCTCGGCGCTCTGTTCCAAATCACCGGTATTGACAATCAACGTGCTGGCCGGGAAATAACTAAACAGCGGCGGCAGCGGCTCGTTGAAGAACAGCGGTTGCCAGTATTCGATACCGGCGGGGAGGGTGCCTTTGCTCACCTGCTGGTAAATATGCTCGGCGTCGCGTTTGACATCGAAACGATCGCGCCACTGGCTGCGGAACAGCTCGATGGCAGCCTGATCGGTCGGGAATTCATGCGCCGGCAGCAGGTTAATGGCCTCGACTTCTTCAAGGGTGCGCTGACTATCGACATCGAACAGCCGCAGGCTGTCTATTTCGTCATCAAAGAAGTCAAGTCGATACGGCTGTTCGCTACCCATCGGGAAGAGGTCAAGCAGGGCGCCGCGGGTGGCATATTCGCCGTGTTCCATTACCTGATCGACGTGGCGATAACCAGCGCTATCCAGCTGCGTGCGGAGCGCATCGCGCGACAGACGCTGGCCTTTTTGCATCACCAGCGCGTGGCCGTGGAGATAGTTATGCGGGCAGACCTTCTGCATCAGGGTGCTTACCGGGACGATAAGTACGCCACGCTGCATGGTCGGCAACTGGTATAAGGTGGCAAGGCGCGAAGAGATAATATCCTGATGCGGCGAAAAGCTATCGTAGGGTAGGGTTTCCCAGTCAGCCAGACCGATCACCATGCTGTCGGTAAATTGCCTGATTTCGTCGTTCAGACGCAGGGCGTTCTGCATGTCGGGCGCCACCAGCACCACCGGGCCGTGATGGCGTTCGGCCATTTCGGCTACCAGCGTGGCGCAGGCCGCGCCGGTGAGTTCGCCAAGCTGGCGCTGATCGCCGGCTTTGACCGGCAGGGTGTAGCGATATTGTTCAGGCATAGCGGTTGTCAGGATCCCTTAGCGCCTATCCCATTAGGCGATTGTTTGTACTATTTGGCCGCTGTCGGCCAAACGTCGCGCGCATTCGCTCTACGATGTAAGGGCAAATTGCTGATATTCAATGTCTCTGATTATCCGCAATTGGCCTGATTTCGCCAACCCGAATGGCCTCTTGTCCGACGTTTTCTGCGGCGCATTCTGATAGATAAATATATACACTCTAAATTAACAGATTGATTTAAAACTATTAATTTGTTGTTTTGGCGAAAAA
>CABUCP010000261.1 GCA_902490055.1 uncultured Klebsiella sp.
GCGATCGCCGCCGGGGTGATGCTCAAGTACGTGCTGGCGATGTAGGCCGGCATCCTTCCCGGATAGCGGCTGATGCCTTAGCCGGACTACGGGTTCACAGATGGCTGTGAACCCGTAGTGCAGCGCCAGCGGGGATTTTCCATAAGGAGGCTTTGATGAATGAAACGATAGTATTACAGCCAGATAGCAGGTCGTCGGCAAAAGACGTGGTCGTTGGTTACACCCTTGCGTCACTGGACGAGCTTGAACAACTGCACCCGGCTCTGCATCTGCTGGCGCACCCGTCAATCGTCCACGACAGCCATGACTTCTTTGCCAGTTGTTATGACGCAGGCGTACAGCATGCGCAGGACGGGATCGCTGAAACGGTAGCGGCTTTGCCTGATGCGCTGACGGATGAGCGGCAAAGGAGCGGGCTGCTGTGTGCGGCAGCGGGCCGTCTGGATACGTTGGACCAGTCGCTGACGCACAATCGTTTATGCGATCTTGCCGGGCAGTTGTGCGCCAGCATCGCGCAGGTTGATAGTGAATCGCGTAGTGGTTTCTATACCGTTCGCAGCATCTCGTTGCCAGTGTATCGGCGGTTACTGCGAGATAAGCATTCGCACAGCGTGTGTTTACAACAGTCGCTGTTACATTTGCTGGCCTGGAAAAGTGAATCGCCGTGGGCGCGGCAACAGGCGCAACGGCTGCTGTGGCAGGGCGGCGTTCTCGGCGAGAAAGGGGAATTCGCGTTACTGACGCTGGATGATGAACTGCGGGAGCGGCAGGTCCGCTGGCCATCATTGTGGTCGTTACTGGCGGTGACCGGGTTTCTGGCCAAATTCCCGGCCGGGCCGCTGTTTGCCGATTAATCGCGCTCCCGATAAAGGAGCGCTAATCGTCAATTTGTCGCCGGATATTCCTGTACCGCGACGTGCAGGGTAATTTTCTTGTCATCGCGCATAATGACTACCGGGATCTCAGAGCCCGGGCGAATTTCCGCAACCTGATCCATGGTTTCCAGCGCCGAGACCGCCGGCTTATCGTTCACCGAGATGATCACGTCATTGGCGCGGATCCCCGCCTGCGCCGCCGGGCCGTCAGGCGCGACGTCATTGACGACGATCCCCTGGATCTGATCCATGCCGCCGCTTTGCGCATGCATCGGCGCGATCTCGCGCCCGCTGATCCCGATATAGCCGCGGATCACCCGACCATCGCGGATCAGTTTATCCATGATCTTGGTCGCCAACTGGAATGGGATCGCAAAACCGATCCCCTCCGGCGTTTCGCCGTCATTGCTCTTATCAAACGACAGGGTGTTGATGCCCATCAGTTCGCCCAGCGAGTTAACCAACGCGCCGCCCGAGTTACCGTGGTTAATAGAGGCATCGGTCTGCAGGAAGTTCTGCCGCCCGGTAGGATTGAGGCCGATACGGCCGGTGGCGCTGATAATGCCCTGGGTAATGGTTTGCCCGAGGTTATACGGGTTGCCGATCGCCAGCACCACATCGCCGATATGCGGCACGCGTTTTGGGTTAATCGGGATCACCGGTAGGCCGCCGCTGGCGTTAATTTTTAGCACCGCGAGGTCGGTCAGGGTATCGGAGCCGACCAGCAGGGCTTCAAACACCCGACCATCCTGAAGGGCGATGATAATCTGGTCGGCATCGTTGATAACGTGCTTGTTGGTGAGGATATATCCGCGCTGATCCATGATAACGCCGGAGCCAAGCGTCAGCTGGTTATGGCTGGTGCCGTTCAGCGCGCGGTTATAGACGTTGACCACCGCCGGCGCGGCGCGGCGCACCGCGGCGTTATAGCTGACTGGCGATTCATCAGCGGTATCGCTCGGCGCCGCCGACGACAGCTGCCATTGGCGCAGCGAAGGCATAGCGGCCAGCAGAATGCCGCCGACGATTAAACCGATAAGTACTGAACGTAAAAGCTTTCCAGGCATGATGCGAATATCGTTAATGAATGGGCAGGGGCAGCATAGCATGACTTATCCGGACATCGCACGACGAGCGCGATGTCCGGAGGTGAACGTCAGCGTAGCAGCAGGTAAATGCTTTCGTTGCCGCGCAGAACATTAAGCGCGATAACCGCCGGTTTGGTTTCCAGCACCTTACGCAGCTCGGCGATGGAACGCACGCGCTGGCGGTTGAGGCCGATAATCAGATCGTCTTTGTGCAGGCCAACCTGCGCCGCCGCGCTGCCTTTATCGACGTTATCGATGCTCACGCCTTTGGTACCGTCTTTCAACTGGCCATCGCTCAGCGCCGCTCCCTGCAGAGCCGGGATAATCAGCTCGGCGCTGGCGGTGGAAGAGGTGCTCTTATCCAGCGTCACTTCAACGTCCAGCGGCTTGCCGTCGCGCAGCAGACCCAGTTTTACTTTGGTGCCGGGCGCGGTGGTGGCGATGCGCGAACGCAGTTCGGCAAAGCTGCTCAGCGGTTTGCCGTTCATGCTGACGATGACGTCGCCGGATTTAATTCCCGCTTTCGCCGAGCCGGAGTTCGGCAGCACTTCGCTGACGAAGGCGCCGCGCTGCGCGTTGATGTTCATCGCTTTGGCGATATCCGCGCTCATCTCCATGCCTTTAATACCGAGCAGGCCGCGTTTGATTTCACCGTACTGGATCAACTGGTCGGCGAGGGTTTTGGCCATGTTGCTGGGGATAGCAAAACCGATGCCGATGCTGCCGCCGCCCGGCGCCAGAATGGCGGTATTAATGCCGATAAGCTCGCCGTTGAGATTCAGCAGCGCGCCGCCGGAGTTGCCGCGGTTAATTGAGGCGTCGGTCTGGATAAAGTTTTCCAGCCCTTCGAGATTAAGGCCGCTACGGCCCAAAGCGGAGATAATCCCCGAGGTGGCGGTCTGACCGAGACCGAACGGGTTGCCGACGGCGACGGCAAAATCGCCGACGCGCAGCTTGTCGGAATCCGCAATGGCGATTTGCGTCAAATTACTCGGCTTTAGTACCTGCAACAGCGCGATATCGCTTTGTTCATCGCTGCCGACCAGTTTGGCGTCAAACTCGCGGCCATCGTTCAGCTGAATACTGATTTTCTGCGCCTGGCTGATGACGTGATTGTTGGTCAGGACATAGCCTTTGGCCGCGTCAATGATGACGCCGGAACCGAGGCCCTCAAACGGCTGCGCCTGCTCTTGCGGCGCATTATCGCCGAAGTATTTTTTCAACTCTTCCGGCATGTTTTGCGCCGCGGAGGCGGTGCCTTCCACCTGTACGCTGACCACCGCAGGCAGCACTTTCTCCAGCATCGGCGCGAGGCTTGGCAGCGCGCCCTGGCCTGGAACCTGGGTCGGCAACGATGCCGCCGCCGGAGGCAGGGCCGACAACGATAACCCGATGCTTAACGCTAACGCACTCAACAGCAAAGTCTGTTTCTTCATTAGATGCTGGCTCTCGTAACCTGAGGTGTATGGAAAAAAATGTCCCGAATGATTTGATGTTATTGAATTTTCGACCGGCTAACAATGCGGCCAGTGCTTAAATTGTAGCTGGGATGCAAGGGGAAGACGGGCGCGGAGGGCGCGCCCGGGAAATATTTTTACGCCAGCGGCGGGATCAGTCGCGTTTCGCGCCACCGCGCAGCAGGCCGGACGCGCCTTCAGAATAGTCGCGCGGGATCTGTACCGGCGCCTGGTCGTTGCTGGCTTCGGACTCTGCCAGGCGATTACGGAACGGGTTAGCGTCCGCCATGGTCTCCGGCAGCAGGTTGCTGGAGCTTTTCGCCATATGTTGATACAGCTGACGGTAATCATCCGCCATGTTGTCCAGCAGCTCTGCGCTGCGCGCAAAATGGCTGACCAGCTCTTCGCGATACTCTTCAAGGTCTGCTTTATTCTTTTCCAGTTCGAACTGCAGCGCTTGTTGTTGACGCAATTTGCGGTTACCAAAACGCATGGCGACGGCACCGATGATGATACCGACGACTAATCCAATTAGCGCGTATTCCCAGGTCATGAACATCTCCCGTTGTTTTGTGTTTCCGTAGGGTGGCTATTAGGCTCTCCGCCTGCGCCCGATAGTGCCACTATAACCGCTAATTCCACAGAAGTGGAATCCTGGCGTATCATCGCGTACTGTAGAACGGCCTTTTTTTCGTCAATCGTGAGCTACGGCGCCACGGTTTTCAAGGAATAACAATAAGATCATGCAAAGCCTGTCCCCAACATCGCGTTACCTTTTAGCTCTCAAAGAGGGCAGCCACCAACCAGACGACGTCCAACAAGAAGCGGTCAGCCGCCTTGATACTATTTACCGTGAACTGCAGGAAAAACCTGCCGCCGTTGCGCCTGCAAGCGGCGGCCTGCGAGCAAAATTCGGCAAACTGCTCGGCAAGTGCGAACCCGCGGCGCCAGCCTCCGCCGTGCGCGGCCTTTATATGTGGGGCGGCGTCGGGCGCGGCAAAACCTGGCTGATGGATATGTTCTACCAAAGCCTGCCGGGCGAGCGTAAGCAGCGCCTGCACTTCCACCGTTTTATGCTACGGGTGCATGAAGAGTTAACGACCCTGCAAGGGCATAGCGACCCGCTGGAAATCGTTGCCGACCGTTTTAAAGCGGAAACCGACGTGCTGTGCTTCGACGAATTTTTTGTCTCGGATATTACCGATGCCATGCTGCTCGGCGGCTTAATGAAAGCGCTGTTCTCACGCGGGATCACGCTGGTCGCCACGTCGAATATTCCGCCGGACGAGCTTTATCGTAACGGCCTGCAGCGCGCGCGTTTCCTGCCGGCGATTGATGCGATTAAACAGCATTGCGATATCATGAACGTCGATGCGGGTATTGATTACCGTCTGCGCACTCTAACTCAGGCGCACCTGTGGTTATCGCCGCTGAATGCAGAGACGCAGCAGCAAATGGACAAGCTCTGGCTGGCGCTGGCAGGCGCAAAACGCGAGCAAATGCCGACGCTGGAGGTTAACCACCGGCCGCTGCCGACGCTGGGCGCGGAAAATCAGACCCTGGCGGCGTCGTTCGCCACCCTGTGCGTGGATGCGCGCAGCCAGCACGACTATATCGCGCTCTCACGCTTGTTCCACACCGTCATGCTGTTTGATGTGCCGGTGATGACGACGCAGCTGGAGAGCGAAGCGCGGCGCTTTATCGCCCTGGTCGATGAGTTTTATGAGCGCCACGTTAAGCTGGTGGTCAGCGCGGCGGTGCCGCTGTATGACATTTATCAGGGCGAGCGCCTGAAGTTTGAGTTCCAGCGCTGCTTATCGCGCCTGCAGGAGATGCAGAGCGAAGAGTATCTCAAGCAGCCGCATATGCCCTAAATTCGGCT
>CABUCP010000262.1 GCA_902490055.1 uncultured Klebsiella sp.
ACAACGAAAAGGTCGGTGAAATGCAGGCCAAGAGCCTGGTCGATAAGGTGCCTCAGGGTAATTATTTCCTGATGGGCGGCTCGCCGGTGGACAATAACGCCAAGCTGTTCCGCGCCGGGCAAATGAAAGTCCTTAAGCCTTATGTTGATGAGGGCAAAATTAAGATTGTCGGCGATCAGTGGGTTGACGGTTGGCTACCGGAAAACGCGTTAAAAATAATGGAGAACGCGCTGACGGCGAATAACAACAAAATCGATGCCGTGGTTGCTTCCAATGACGCCACCGCCGGCGGCGCAATCCAGGCGTTAAGCGCCCAAGGGCTGGCCGGCAAAGTCGCGATTTCCGGGCAAGACGCCGACCTCGCCGGGGTGAAGCGGATTATTTCCGGCACCCAAACCATGACCGTCTATAAGCCTATCACCACGCTTGCCGCCAAGGCTGCGGAAATTGCCGTTGAGCTGGGCAATGACCAGCAGCCGAAGGCCGACGCCACGCTGAACAATGGCCTAAAAGACGTCCCTTCACGCCTATTAACTCCTATTGAGGTCAATAAAGAGAATATCGACGCCACGGTCATTAAAGATGGTTTCCATAAGAAGAGTGAACTGTAATGGCTGACGCCCCGCTGCGGGGCGTCATTCTCATCCAGCCGGATATCGCTTTGCGGAGCCTTTATGTCCTGGTTACTCGAAATGAAGAACATTAGCAAAACCTTCGGCGCCGTGAAGGCCGTAGATAACGTCAGCCTGCGGCTTAATGCCGGAGAAGTGGTGTCGTTATGCGGTGAAAATGGTTCGGGGAAATCGACGCTAATGAAAGTGCTGTGCGGCATCTATCCGCACGGCAGCTATGATGGCGAAATTATTTTCGCCGGCGAATCGCTGCAGGCGAATCATATTCGCGACACCGAGCGTAAAGGTATCGCGATTATTCACCAGGAGCTGGCGCTGGTGAAACACCTGACGGTACTGGAAAATATTTTCCTTGGCGCAGAGATCTCACGCCGCGGCCTGTTAGATTATGAAACCATGACTCTGCGCTGCCAGAAGCTACTGGCGCAGGTTAATTTATCGATCTCACCCGATATCCGCGTCGGCGATTTGGGCCTTGGCCAACAACAGTTGGTTGAAATCGCTAAAGCCCTCAACAAGCAGGTGCGGCTACTGATTCTCGATGAGCCTACCGCCTCATTAACCGAACAAGAAACCGCGACGCTGCTGGCGATTATTCGCGATCTGCAACATCACGGCATCGCCTGCATCTATATTTCGCACAAGCTAAACGAAGTTAAAGCGATTTCCGACACCATCTGCGTCATTCGCGATGGCCAGCATATTGGTACCCGCGATGCCAGCGGCATGAACGAAGATGACATCATCACCATGATGGTCGGGCGCGAGTTGACCGCGCTTTATCCAAACGAGCCGCACAGCTATGGCGAGGAAATCCTGCGGGTCGAACACTTAACCGCCTGGCACCCGGTGAATCGCCATATCAAACGGGTCAACGACATCTCGTTTTCCCTGCGCCGTGGAGAAATCCTCGGTATCGCCGGCCTGGTCGGCGCCGGGCGCACCGAAGCGGTTCAATGCCTGTTCGGCGTCTGGCCGGGGCGCTGGCAGGGTCGTATTTTTATCGATGGCCAGCCGGTGACGATTAACAACTGCCAGCAGGCCATCGCCCATGGCATTGCCATGGTGCCGGAGGATCGCAAAAAAGATGGCATCGTACCGGTGATGGCGGTCGGCAAAAATATTACCCTCGCGGCGCTCAGCCAGTTCACCGGCCCGGCAAGCAGCCTCGACGATGCCGCGGAGCAGCACTGCATCCAGCAGTCTATTCAGCGATTGAAAATCAAAACCTCATCGCCGGATCTGGCGATTGGCCGTCTGAGCGGCGGTAATCAGCAAAAGGCGATTCTGGCCCGCTGCCTGCTACTCAATCCGCGCATTTTAATCCTCGATGAACCCACTCGCGGCATCGATATCGGCGCGAAATACGAAATTTATAAGCTAATCAACCAGCTGGTACAGCAGGGTATCGCCGTGATTGTGATCTCATCCGAGCTGCCCGAGGTACTCGGGCTCAGCGATCGGGTTCTGGTAATGCACGAAGGCAAGCTAAAAGCCGATTTGCTTAATCAGGGTCTGACCCAGGAACAGGTGATGGAAGCCGCATTGAGGAGCGAACGCCATGTCGAAAAACACGTCGTCTGAAATCAAAATTATCCCAGCCGCCCCCGCCGCTTTCCCGGCGCTCAAAGGGCTTAATCTCCAGGTCTTCGTGATGATCGCGGCCATTATCGCCATCATGCTGTTCTTTACCTGGGCCACCGACGGCGCTTATCTGAGCGCGCGTAATATTTCCAACCTGCTGCGCCAAACCGCCATCACCGGGATCCTCGCTGTCGGCATGGTATTCGTGATTATTTCTGCGGAAATCGATCTTTCCGTCGGCTCGATGATGGGGCTGCTCGGCGGCGCGGCGGCCATTTTTGACGTCTGGCTCGGCTGGCCCCTACCGTTGACTATCCTGGTGACCTTGGTGATGGGGCTGCTGCTCGGCGCCTGGAACGGGTGGTGGGTCGCCTATCGTAAGGTGCCTTCTTTTATCGTCACCCTTGCCGGAATGCTGGCATTTCGCGGCATTCTGATAGGTATTACCAACGGAACCACCGTCTCGCCAACGACGCCGGCGATGTCGCAAATCGGTCAGAGCTATCTGCCGGACGGCATCGGTTTTGGTATCGGCGTTATCGGCATGGCGGCGTTTATTATCTGGCAGTGGCGCGGACGGATGCGCCGCCAGGCGCTGGGGCTGGCAACCGCCAGCTCTACCGCCGCCGTTGGGCGCCAAACCCTCACCGCGGCGATCGTGCTGGGCGCCATCTGGTTGCTCAATGACTATCGCGGCGTACCGACGCCGGTGCTGATCCTCTCCGCGCTGCTGCTGGCGGGCATGTTTATGGCCACCCGAACCGCTTTTGGCCGCCGTATCTACGCCATCGGCGGCAACCTTGAGGCCGCCCGCCTGTCCGGGATTAACGTCGAGCGCACTAAGCTCGCAGTCTTCGCCATTAACGGCCTGATGGTCGCCATTGCCGGGTTAATTCTCAGTTCGCGTCTCGGCGCGGGATCGCCTTCCGCGGGCAATATCGCCGAGCTGGATGCCATCGCCGCCTGCGTCATCGGCGGTACCAGCCTTGCGGGCGGCGTCGGCAGCGTCGCGGGCGCCGTGATGGGGGCGTTTATTATGTCGGCGCTGGATAACGGCATGAGCATGATGGACGTCGCTACCTTCTGGCAATACATCGTCAAAGGCGCCATTTTGCTGCTGGCGGTATGGATGGATTCGGCCACCAAACGACGGGCATAAGAGCATTAAAGTTAAAAATGCCCGAATAACTTGCGCCACCGCCAAACTTCGCGACAAGGAACTTGAAATAATTCGGGCATTCGCCGGTATTCTATTGCTGGCATGAAAGCAGGAACACAACCCATGTTTGAAAAGCGTCACCGTATTACGCTGTTATTCAACGCCAATAAGGCCTACGACCGCCAGGTCGTTGAGGGCGTCGGCGAGTATCTGCAGGCATCGCAACTGGAATGGGATATTTTTATCGAAGAGGATTTTCGCGCGCGCATTGAGAACATCAAAGAGTGGCTGGGCGATGGCGTCATCGCCGACTACGACGACCCCGAAATTGAAAAGCTGCTGGCGGATGTCAACGTGCCCATTATTGGCGTCGGCGGCTCTTATCATCAGCCAGAATGCTATCCGCCGGTCCACTACATCGCCACCGATAACGCCGCGCTGGTTGAAAGCGCCTTCCTGCATCTGAAAGAAAAAGGGGTGCACCGCTTCGCGTTTTACGGCTTGCCGACGTCCAGCGGCAAGCGCTGGGCGGTAGAACGTGAGCACGCATTCTGCCAGCTCGTCGCCAAAGAGAAATACCGCGGGGTAGTCTATCAAGGGCTGGAGACCGCCCCGGAGAACTGGCAGCATGCGCAAAACCGGCTCGCCGACTGGCTGCAAACCCTGCCGCCGCAAACCGGTATCATCGCCGTCACCGACGCCCGCGCACGCCACGTTCTGCAGGCCTGCGAGCTACTGCACATCCCCGTGCCGGAAAAACTGTGCGTTATCGGCATCGATAACGAAGAACTCACTCGCTATCTCTCCCGCGTCGCCCTCTCTTCGGTTGCGCAGGGCACCCGACAAATGGGCTACCAGGCGGCGAAACTGCTACACCGGTTACTGGAAAGCGAAGAGCTACCGCTGCAGCGTCGTCTGGTGCCGCCCATGCGCGTCATTGAACGGCGCTCTACCGATTACCGCTCGCTTACTGACCCTGCGGTGATTCAGGCGATGCACTACATCCGCAATAACGCCTGCAAAGGCATTAAGGTTGAGCAGGTGCTCGACGCCGTCGGAATTTCCCGCTCCAACCTGGAGAAACGTTTTAAAGAAGAGGTCGGTGATACCATCCACACGGTGATCCACAGCGAGAAGCTGGAAAAGGCCCGCAGCCTGCTGGTCTCCACCACGCTGTCGATTAACGAGATCTCGCAGATGTGCGGCTACCCGTCGCTGCAATATTTCTATTCCGTGTTTAAGAAAGAGTATGACGTGACGCCGAAGGAGTACCGCGACCGGCATAGCGAAGTGATGATGTAGCAGACAAAGAAAAATGCCCGGGCTGACGCGCCGGGCATTGATAATTACATATGAGCGGCAATTAAGCGCTGGTTGTCCTGATACATCGCGAAGAGATAATTGTTATAACTCGACCCTTTGGTCGAATAGCCCTTCAGCTTATGGATCATGGTGCTGGCGGTCACTTCCTGGTCCGTCTTGCGCAGTTGCGCGCGGGACTTACGGAAGGACGAATAAGCCGGATGCGTGTTCAGGTTTCTGACGTAGGCCTGAACCGACTGCTCGACGGATTCAAACTGCGAGTAGCCTTTCATCGCACCGCGACAATTACCGCCGCCGCACTTCATACCAAACAGATTATTGTTTACACGCGCCAGCTTCGAGGTGCCCCAACCGCTTTCCGCAGCCGCCATGGTCGCCACCATGCTGTTCGGGATAATGTCGACGCGCTCAAGCAGCGAGTTCCATGGGATACGGCGAGTATTACCAGACCACTTCACTTTATAACGTGAAGCGATATCTTTCAGTCGTGCCTGCTCGCTCGGCGACCATCGGCCATCGTACTGCTTGGATACCAGCCAGTTACGATCAGCTGTAATCGTTTGATTTTGCTTTGTAATGTAAGGCATAACCGTCCGGAGA
>CABUCP010000263.1 GCA_902490055.1 uncultured Klebsiella sp.
ATTTTTTACTATCCGCAGGCTGGGTAGCAAACACCATAACATTCATAAAAATATCGTTACCGCGTAGCTCGAAACACCCTGGAGATTTCTCCTGTGGCCGGGCGGCTACCGCCAGCATCAACGCTTCGGCTAAAACGGGATGTAACCCGCAAGCAGCCAGCGTGCCAATATCACCTGCTATCATAAGTTGTTCCCCTGAGCCAATAACGCCGCTCCCAGTAATCCCGCGTCATGCCGGTAATGCGCGGGTTGTAACATAACGTGATATAGCGACGGTTCTTGCGCAAGGTAAGTTCTTACCAACGCCAGATAACCTTCCGCCAGGCCGATGCTGCCGCCGACCACCACGCGTTGGCAATCCGTGGTGGCTTTCACATCAGCAATCAACCTCGCTAACGTCTGTGCCGAACGATGAATAAGTCCGACGGCCTGCTCATCACCCTGCCCGGCGCGGAGGAAAATGGTCTTCGCATCACACCCGCTGAGCTCTCGCTGGGCTGCGGCTGCCATTCCACGCCCGGAAGCAATGGCCTCTACGCAGCCGCGCCGGCCACAACCGCATAGCGGTCCATTCGGGTCTGCTAGCGTATGGCCCAGATGGCCGGCAAGTCCGCCAACCCCGGAGACAAGCCGGCCATGGCTCACCACGCCGCCCCCCACGCCAGTGGATACGGTGATGAAAACCATATCGCGACAATCCTCACCCAAGGCATGGTATTCCGCCCATGCCGCGGCCTGCGCGTCGTTTACCGCAAGCGTGGGCAGCTCCGTTAATGTTTCCAGGGTCTCCGTCAGCGGGAAATGCAGCAGGCCGCCGAGATTGTGGGGATTGATGGCCAACAGCGCGCCATCACGAATAATCCCGGTGGAGGCGATTGCCACACGCTGGGCGCGAGCAAACAACGGCACGATCAGCTCCCATAGCGCCGAACGTAGCGCATCGGGCGTTTTGCTGGCGGGCGTCGGAAGCTCACGGCGTTCAAGGAGGCTCAGGCCATCATCCACCAGCGCGGCGGCAAGTTTGGTTCCGCCGATATCAATAGCAAGCGTAGTCATGACACCGCCTTTTTTAACGCCGAGTTATACCACTGGCAGATATGCTCAAGACGGGTGATGGCAGAGCCGACGGTCACGGCCCATGCCCCCTGGCGCATCGCGGTTGCCGCCTGCGCGGGAGTGTTGTAGCGCCCTTCCGCAATCACCCGGCATCCGGCCTCGCTGAGTGCTTTCACCAGCGCGAAATCAGGTTCTTCCGGCGTTTTCGCCGTCGTGTAACCAGAAAGCGTCGTCCCTATTATGTCGGCCCCCTGCTGCTGGCAAGCCATCCCATCTTCAAAGGTTGAACAGTCGGCCATCGCCAGCAAAGCATGCTGATGAATTCGCGCCAGCAGCGCTGCAACGGTAACCGGACGCAGACGATCGGTACCATCCACGGCGATGATATCCGCCCCGCCTTGCGCCAGCGCATCAACATCGTCGAGGAACGGCGTGATTCGGACGGGCGAATCGTCGAGATCGCGTTTCATAATCCCGATGATAGGAATAGAAACGACGGCTCGGGCGGCGCGTAAATTCTCAATGCCTTCAATACGCAGCGCGATCGCCCCCGCCTGCTCCGCCGCCAGGGCCATCGCGGCGACAATCTCAGGCTTATCCAGTGGGCTATTTGGCACAGGCTGGCAGGAAACTATCAAACCACCAGATTGCGCGATTTTTTGATTCAGCAGTTCAAGTACAGACATCATCATATCCTTAGGCAAATATCCGTGATTAGCCGGGCGCCGTAGTTAATTTTTACTTTTCGCGAAGGCGCTTTTGCCGCTACCAAACGGCACTGCGCCGCTGAACGGTTTACCATCGATCGCATCATGGGTACGCATCGCTTCCGGTCGGATCCAGCGCTGGACGCGGGTTGGCATATCAAGCCCGATGAGTAAGATCACCACGAAGGTCAGGCTAAAGGAGAGCGAGCCCAGCGCGGTGCCTAAATCCAGACGTTGCGCAATTAACGCACCGAGAATTGGCGCCAGCGCGCCGCCCAAAGCGCCAACGTTGTAGGTAAATCCCAGGCCTGCGGCGCGTTGATCGGTTTCGAAATAACCGCCGATCAGCTTCGGTAAGATCCCCGAAATTCCCTGGCCCAGCATCTGCTGGAAGAAAAGTAACAATCCCAGCACCCAGACATTGGCGCCGCCAATCGCAAATACCGGAATGATCAGCAACTGCGAAGCCAGTAAACTGCAAACGTAAGCTTTACGGGTACCCAGCCAGTCGCCAAGAAAGCCACCGACACAGCAGCCGACAGCTGCACCAAAGCCGCTAAAAAACAAAACGTTAGCAACGGTATGTGGATCATAGGCCAGTTCAGTTTTTAGATAAGTAGGCAGCAGCGCCTGAATCGGCCAGGAGTAGAGAAAAGCGAAGAGCACCACCACCATCAACATGACGCCGGTCGGCCAGCGTTTACCGCTGCTTTGCACCATGAAACTGATGAAGATAATGGCGCATGCCAGGCCCAGCAGCGCAACCAGCCCGGCAATACGCGCTTCGCCGGCAAAGCAGTACCACAGCGACGCGCCGGCCACACCGGTCATGATGATGTTCATCACCCGATGCTGGCCGCGATAAAGAATATCGACCATCGTACGTACCGGCGCTTTGCCTTCGTGCTTCTCTTTCCAGTCTTCCGCTTCCGGGATGTTTTTACGCAGCCAGAGGGCAAACACGATGGGAACAATGCCGATGAAAAAGAGCGCTCGCCAACCCCAGACGGGCACCACCAGGCTATACACCTGCGCGGCGACGACGGCGCCAACCGAGAAACCAGAGATCAGAAATCCACTGGCCTTGTTTCGCAACTGTTTTGGCCAGCTTTCAATAACATAGGTGGCGCTGGAACCATATTCCCCCGCCATGCCCATCCCGATGACCAGGCGGGCGATAAAGAGAGAGGTGTAGCCCGGAGCAAAACCACAGGCCAGCGTCCCGACCGAAAAGAGAATAATACTGGTGACCATCGCCAGGCGGCGACCATAGCGGTCCCCCATGGCGCCGAGCATCAAGCCGCCAAACCAGCGGGAGATAAAAGCGGCGGAAATCAGGCTTGCCGCCTGTACCGTCGTCAAACCAAATTCCCCCTGAACTTCAGTGAGCACCAGGGCGATTAAGACAAAATCAAAACCATCAAGCAAATACCCCAACCAGGCGGCGGAAAATGCCCGCCACTGCGCTCGGTTAAGATGACGATACCACGGGATATTCTGGGTTGTAGTACTCATGGTGAGTCTCCCGCGATGGGCTACGCCCACACGCTTTGGTATGAATTGAATATCGTTGTTGCCGGATGACGCCCGCTTCAGATTTCTCGTTGAGTCTCTCATCGAAAGCGCAGTTCATGAGCGTATCCGGCGAGAAATCAGCCGCGTTCCTGCATTAACTGCTGCGCCAGCGCTTTCAATTCTGCCTGGTATTTATCGTCAACCGGGGCAAACGGTTTACGGCAGAGCGGGACGGACAGCACGTCCATATAGTGCAGCACCGTTTTCAGTCCACGGAATACGCCCACTTTGACTAACAGATCGATCACCTTGTTACACTCATGCTGCAGCTGCTGCGCCTTCGCGGTGTCGCCCTCTTTCAGCGCCTGCACGATCCCCAGATAGCGCCAGGCCATAATGTTGTAGGTACTGCCGATACCGCCGTCAGCGCCCGCCAGCAAGCCGGAAGCAAAAATTTCGTCATAGCCGTTATAGAGCACCAGATCCGGGTGCGCACGGCGGATCTGTTCCATTTGATAGAGATCGCCAGACGTTTGTTTTAATGCGCCCACCCCCGGTAAGGTTACCAGGTGGTTAATCTGCTCTAACGTCAGTTTTACCCCACTCAGCGCCGGAATGTTGTAGACCACCATCGGTATTCCATCAGCAGAATCAATAATTGCGCGATAGTGATCGCAGTGTTCTTCAAAGCTGAACGGGTAGTAGAACGGCGTGACCGCAGAAACCGCGTCAAACCCATAGCGCTTAGCCGCCGCCGCCAGCTGCTGGCTTTCCGCCGTACTGACGCAGCCAACGTGCGCAATCAGGGTTATTTTGCCTTTCGCCTCTTCCGCGACGATTTCAAGAACCTTTTCACGCTCGGACAGGCTCTGAACGAAGGCCTCCCCGGTTGAACCACCGACGTATACCCCATCAACACCCTGCTCAATATTGAAACGGACTAATCGACGCAGGCTCGCCTGATCAAGGTTCTGCTGTGCGTCGAATGGGGTCAGAAGCGCGGGCATCACGCCACGTAAATTGCTAACCATACATACCTCGTAATGATGTTTTATCGGATTAACTTATTGTGCGATCGAGTTCACTAAACCGATCGCGAAGCGGGGATCATTGAGTGGATTTTTCGGTTTTACCTAAGGCGCGCCAGGTAGCGGAAACACTTTTGAGGTGGGTTTGCAACGCACGATCGGCTTCGTCCGGATCGCGATCGCGTATGGCGTTGAATATGGCGATATGCTCTTGAAAACTGACGTTATTATGATGATGAAGCTCTTGCTCTGACACTTTCGGCCGCGCGGCGATCAGCCAATCAAGCAAAGCAACATGCGTCGCCATGAAGATCGGGTTACCGGGGATCTCCGCCAGCACGCGGTGGAAATCGACGTCTGAGCGAATAAATTGCGCGTTATCATCCAGCGACTGGCCGTTGATCTCCAGCGCCTTACTTAACAGGGCTATCTGCTCATCCGTGGCGTTCTCAGCCGCGTAGCGCACCAGGCTTGATTCGAAAAAAAGGCGTAGCTGCTCGAAATGCGCAATGCCGCCTGGCGCGGAGAGAAAATCCTTCGCCAGCCCGGAGAGCTCGGAAATGATGGTGTCCGCCGAAGGTCTCGAGACCCGCGCCCGTTCGCCGTTGTTGATTTGTACCAGCCCCTTCCGCTTCAGCGCAGCCAGCGCTTCACGCACCGACGGGCGCCCGACGTTAAAAAATGCCATCAATTCGCGCTCGGAAGGAAGCTGCCCGCCTTCGCCAAACTCGCCGCGACGAATCATCTGCTCCAACTCTTCTTCCACCATTTCAGACAACTTTTTGCGCGCCAGCGGGCGTCGGCGCAGGCTGTTGCCGATAGTTTCCTGGGTGTCATCTGACGAGTGATCGAACGCGCTCATAAGTATCGTTTAACCTGGAAAAAAGAGGAAAAGTTTTGCTTTTTCATCATATCACAAATCATACGCGGGTAATGAACAGCGGTAAGCCGCCGCTTTGCTGAATAAAAAACAACCGATGGGTCTTTGCTCC
>CABUCP010000264.1 GCA_902490055.1 uncultured Klebsiella sp.
ATTTTCAACTTTGCGCGATACAGATGCAAGCTTAAGTCGCCTGACATGAGGTTTGTGCGGTTGACAAGGAGAGCAATACCTTTTAGGTTAGCCACCAAAAATATAAATGATAATTATTCGTAATATCTTTATCATTTTTGGAGGATGATATGGAAACGTCACTGGCCGAGGATGTACAGGAAAAAATGCACACCCTGTCGTCGCAAAACTTCTTCTTTATGTCGCCGTACCGCAGTTTTAGTACGTCCGGCTGCTTCCGCCGATTCTCCCAACCCGCCGTCGGCGGCGATTCGCTGAGCGGCGAATTCCAGCAAAAAATGGCAGCCGCCTTTGCCGACGCCCGCGCCGCGGGGATCCGTAAGCCGGTAATGGTTGGGGCGATCCCGTTCGATACCCATCAGCCTTCCGAGCTCTATATTCCCGAGCGCTGGGAATCGTTCTCCCGTACCGACAAACAGCAGTCCGCGCGCTATGCGGCGCCGCTTGACGCGATGGATGTCGTCGATCGCCAGGAGATCCCCGAGCAGGATGAATTTATGGCGATGGTTGAACGCGCCGCCGCGCTGACGGCCACCCCGGAAGTCGACAAAGTCGTCCTGTCGCGGCTGATTGATATTACCACCCGCGAACGAGTCAATAGCGGCGCGCTGTTGGAGAAGTTGATTGCGCAGAACCCTGCAAGCTTTAACTTCCACGTCCCGCTTTCTGATGGCGGCGTGCTGCTGGGCGCCAGTCCGGAGCTGCTGCTGCGTAAAGAAGGGCAGCATTTCAGCTCTCTACCGCTGGCCGGCTCCGCTCGTCGCCAACCGGACGATGTGCTGGACCGCGAAGCAGGCAATAAATTGCTGGCCTCCGGCAAAGATCGCCACGAACACGATCTGGTGACCCAGGCGATGAAAAGCGTGCTGGGCCCGCGCAGCAGCCATCTGTCGCTGCCGGAATCACCGCAGTTGATTACCACGCCAACCTTATGGCACCTGGCGACGCCGATTGAAGGCACGGCTCTGGCTGAAGAAAACGCCATGTCGCTGGCCTGCCTGTTGCACCCGACCCCGGCGCTGAGCGGTTTCCCACATCAAGTGGCGAAGCGACTGATTGCCGAGCTTGAACCGTTTGATCGCCAGCTGTTCGGCGGCATCGTCGGCTGGTGCGATGACGAAGGCAACGGCGAGTGGGTGGTGACTATCCGCTGTGCGCGCCTGCATCAACGTACGCTACGGCTTTTTGCCGGCGCGGGCATCGTCCCGGCGTCCTCGCCGCTGGGCGAATGGCGCGAAACCGGCGTCAAACTGACCACCATGCTCAACGTATTTGGCTTGAATTAAGAGGCAAGGATGATTGCATTTACCCGTTGGCCGGAAGAGTTTGCGGCCCGCTATCGTCAAAAAGGCTACTGGCAGGATTTGCCGTTAACCAATCTGATTACCCGTCATGCGGAAAACGACGCCGTCGCGATTATCGACGGCGAGCGGCAGATCAGCTATCGCCAGTTTAACCAGCTGGTGGATAACCTTGCGTGCTCTCTGCAGCATCAGGGACTGAATCGCGGAGAAACCGCGCTGGTGCAGCTCGGCAACGTTGCCGAGTTTTACATTACCCTGTTCGCACTGCTGCGTATCGGCGTCGCGCCGGTCAATGCGCTGTTTAGCCATCAGCGCAGCGAGCTCAACGCTTATGCCGCGCAGATTAAACCGGCGCTGCTGATTGCCGACCGTGACCATGCGCTGTTTGCCGATGATAGCTTCCTCAATGGTTTTATCGCGGAACACGCTTCGCTGCGCGTCGCGCTGCTGCGTAACGATGGCGGCGAGCGCGACCTGGCAACGGAAATTAATCGCACGGCGGATAACTTTGTCGCCAATCCGACGCCGGCCGATGAAGTGGCCTTTTTCCAGCTCTCCGGCGGCAGTACCGGGACGCCGAAGCTCATTCCGCGTACCCACAACGATTACGACTACAGTATTCGCCGCAGTAATGAAATCTGCGGTATCAGCGCCGAGACGCGTTATCTCAACGCGCTGCCGGCGGCGCACAACTATGCGATGAGCTCGCCGGGATCGCTGGGCGTCTTTCTCGCCGGCGGGCAAGTGATCCTTGCCGCGGACCCGAGCGCGACGCTGTGCTTCCCGTTGATTGAAAAACATCAGATTAACGTCGCCTCTCTGGTGCCGCCGGCGGTCAGTCTGTGGCTACAGGCGATCCACGAATGGGGCAGCAACGCTCAGCTGCAGTCGTTGCAGCTGCTGCAGGTCGGCGGAGCGCGCCTGTCCGCGACGCTCGCCGCGCGGATCCCGGCGGAAATCGGCTGCCAGCTGCAACAGGTCTTCGGCATGGCGGAAGGGCTGGTTAACTACACCCGCCTTAACGATAGCCCGCAGCGGATTATCAATACCCAGGGTTGCCCGATGTGTCCGGACGATGAAGTGTGGGTAGCGGATGCCGAGGGTAACCCGCTGCCGCGCGGCGAAGTGGGCCGTCTGATGACCCGCGGCCCTTATACCTTCCGCGGCTACTACAACAGCCCGCAGCATAATGCCGAAGCCTTTGATGCCAACGGTTTTTACTGCTCCGGCGATCTGATTTCGATCGACGAGGATGGCTACATCACCGTGCAGGGCCGGGAAAAAGATCAGATCAACCGCGGGGGCGAGAAGATCGCCGCTGAAGAGATCGAAAACCTGCTGTTGCGCCATGAAGCGGTGATCCATGCCGCCCTGGTCAGCATTGAAGACAATCTGCTGGGCGAGAAGAGCTGCGCTTATCTGGTGGTGAAATCGCCGCTGCGCGCGGTCGCGGTGCGCCGTTTCCTGCGCGAGCAGGGCGTGGCCGAATTTAAGCTGCCGGATCGCGTGGAGTGCGTTGCCGCGCTGCCGCTGACTCCGGTAGGAAAAGTCGATAAAAAACAATTACGTCAGTGGCTGGCCGAAGGCAAGCTGGGCTAAAGGAAAACTGAAAATGGCAATCCCTAAATTACAGGCTTACGCGCTGCCGGAAGCCAGCGATATCCCGGCGAACAAAGTGAACTGGGCATTTGAGCCAGCGCGCGCCGCGTTACTCATCCATGATATGCAGGAATATTTCCTCAATTTCTGGGGCGAGAACAGCGCGATGATGGAGAAAGTGGTGGCGAATATTGCCGCCCTGCGCGACTTCTGCAAACAGAATGGTATTCCGGTGTACTACACCGCGCAGCCGAAAGAGCAGAGCGATGAAGATCGCGCGCTGCTCAATGATATGTGGGGGCCGGGGCTGACCCGCTCGCCGGAGCAGCAGCAGGTGATTGCCGCGCTGGCGCCGGACGAACACGACACCGTACTGGTAAAATGGCGCTACAGCGCATTTCATCGCTCGCCGTTGGAAGAGATGCTGAAAGAGACCGGTCGCGACCAGCTGATTATCACCGGCGTTTACGCCCATATCGGCTGCATGACCACCGCAACCGATGCCTTCATGCGCGATATCAAACCGTTCTTTGTCGCCGATGCGCTGGCTGATTTCAGCCGCGAAGAGCATCTGATGGCGCTGAAATACGTCGCCGGCCGTTCCGGTCGCGTGGTGATGACCGAAGAACTGCTGCCGCTGCCGGCCTCCAAAGCGGCGCTGCGCGCGCTGGTGCTGCCGCTGCTCGACGAATCCGATGAACCGCTGGACGATGAAAACCTGATCGACTACGGTCTGGATTCGGTGCGCATGATGGCGTTGGCCGCCCGCTGGCGTAAAGTGCATGGCGATATCGATTTTGTGATGCTGGCGAAAAACCCGAGCATCGACGCCTGGTGGGCGCTGCTTTCCCGCGAGGTGAAATAATGGCGGCGCTGGATTTTCACGGTCAGACCGTGTGGGTGACCGGCGCGGGCAAAGGCATTGGCTACGCGACCGCGCTGGCTTTCGTGGAGGCCGGGGCGAACGTCACCGGTTTCGACCTGGCCTTTGAGGGCGAGCGCTACCCGTTTGCCACCGAAACGCTGAACGTCGCTGATGCCGAGCAGGTGCGCGAGGTTTGCGCGCGACTGCTGAACGATCTTGACCGACTGGACGTGCTGGTGAACGCGGCGGGGATCCTGCGCATGGGCGCAACCGACCAATTGAGCGCGGAAGACTGGCAGCAGACTTTCGCGGTCAACGTTGGCGGCGCGTTCAACCTGTTCCAGCAGACGATGGCGCAGTTCCGTCGCCAGCGGGGCGGGGCGATTGTTACCGTCGCCTCTGATGCCGCGCATACCCCGCGTATCGGCATGAGCGCATACGGCGCATCGAAAGCGGCGCTGAAAAGCCTGGCGCTAACCGTCGGGCTCGAGCTGGCAGGCAGCGGCGTGCGCTGTAATCTGGTGTCGCCGGGTTCCACCGATACCGATATGCAACGTACGCTGTGGGTCAACGATGACGCTGAACAGCAGCGGATACGCGGCTTCGGCGAGCAGTTTAAGCTGGGGATCCCGCTGGGCAAAATCGCCCGCCCGCAGGAAATTGCCAATACCATCCTGTTTCTCGCCTCTTCCCACGCCAGCCACATCACGCTGCAGGATATCGTGGTGGATGGCGGTTCGACGCTGGGGGCGTAAATGGCCTGGAAACGAGTGCAGTCGCTTGCGGCGCTGAACGCCAGCAGTGAAAACACCATGGTGGCGCACCTTGGTATTGTCTACACGCGGCTGGAAGATGGGCTGCTGGAGGCGGAAATGCCTGTGGATGCGCGAACGCACCAGCCGTTTGGCCTGCTGCACGGCGGCGCATCGGCGGCCCTGGCGGAGACGCTGGGGTCAATGGCCGGTTGGCTGATGACCGAGGAGGGGCAGTGCGTGGTCGGGACCGAGCTTAATGCGACCCACCATCGTGCGGTCTCCAGCGGTAAGGTGCGCGGCGAGTGTCGCCCACTGCATCTTGGCCGTCAAAGCCAAAGCTGGGAGATTGCGGTGTATGACGAAAAGGGGCGGCGCTGCTGCACCTGTCGTCTGGGAACCGCGGTGCTAGGCTAAGGCGTTGCTATTTCCCCGGCTTGCGCTGCGCTGAGCCGGGCTACGGTTCCTCTCATGGCGCAGGGAGCGCACAGATTGAGGCCACCAGCACCGGCAGTTTCAGTAGACCTTAAGCTCACAATGGCACGATCCGTAGGCCGGATAAGGCGCAGCCGCCATCCGGCGCAAAGCGGCTTCTTATCCGCGGATATTGCCCGGCGGCGCTGCGCTTGCGCGGGCCTACAGATCACATGCCGGGCGTAG
>CABUCP010000265.1 GCA_902490055.1 uncultured Klebsiella sp.
TGACGCCGGTTTTGCAGGCGTAAAAAATCGGCAGGGGTATCAATATCTAAAATCATTTGCGGATAATCTAACTCCAGGCAGCGATGGCGGCTCTTTAATAATCGTTTGCGCATGGCGTTGGGCTGGTCGTCGGCGATTAGCTGGCGCAATTGGCTGCTGGCAATGAGGATGGGATGTCCCGGCACGCCATGATATTGCGGGAGCAGGGCGCTATCGCCGCGCTGTTGCCATAGCGTCTGGAAAAGCGCCCGTGGTAGACAGGGAAGGTCGCCGAGGCTAATAAAACAGTACTCGCTGCGCACGGCTCCCGCACCGGCGCGGACGGAAGAAAACAGGCCTTGCTGATAGTTGGGATTATAAGCCAGGGTTATTTGCGGATGCCCCGAATAGCGTTCGTGTAGCTCCCCGGCACGAAAACCGCTGACCAGAATAATACGTGAACAGAACTGCAGGGCATTTTTAATACTTGCATCAAGTATTGTCGTGTCGTGCCAGGGTAAGATCATTTTCCATTGTCCCATCCGCGAGGACAATCCGGCAGCGGTAATAATGCAATCGACCTGCTTCATACATCTCCCTGAATAATGGAACCTTCTCTGGCGTATGGAAAATATACCGCATCTGCACACGTTGTTTTGTGATTTAGGCGTAAATGATGGCCCGCTGCTGATTTCCGCCGTTGGCGCGGGGGGCAAAACCAGTACATTGCTGTGGCTGGCGCAGCGCTTTTGCGAGGCTGGCCGGCGAGTGCTGATTACCACTACCACCCAGATGTATCTGCCGACATCACTCCCCGTGCTGTTTTGTCGCGATCCGCAGGCGCTTCCTGCGGCGGTGTGGCAGCGTCCGCTACAGGCCTGCTATGCCTCATGGCTTGCCTCTGCAGGCAAGGTTCGCGGCTTTAGCCCCCCGCAGCTCGATGCGTTAATGGCCGCAGGCCAAGTTGACGTGGTGCTGGTAGAAGCCGACGGCGCTCACGGTTTTGCCCTAAAAGCGCCAGCTGAGCACGAACCTTGCATACCTCAATCCTGTTGCTGCGTAATTGCCGTCATGGGGGCCTGGAGGCTCGGGCAATACGTTGGGCCAGCGACAGTTCATCGCTGGCCCCTTTTTTCCCGAATTACCGGCGCGGCGCCTGATACCACGCTGAGCTGGCCGATGCTGCATCGTTTCATTGCGCATCCGCAGGGGGCGTTTAAAGGCGCTCCAGCGGGTAGCCGACGTATCCTGCTACTCAATCAGCTTTCTCAAAATGAGAATTTACCGGAGAAAGCGTTATTGCAGCAGTGGGGAATTAACGCGCTATGGGCAGGTGCCGTGCAGGAACTGCCGGCGATTACGCGACGACGAACAAGAGAGTGACGCCCCGGCTTGGGCGGATAGCGGATATCCATTGAGGTTGTTATGAATATTTTCTCTGAAGCGGCAAAACTCGAAGAACAAAATCGCCCGTTTGCGCTGGCGCAGATTGTCGATAGCCGCGGCTCGACGCCGCGCCATTCGGCGCAGATGTTAATCCGTGAAGATGGCTCGATTGTCGGCACTATCGGTGGCGGCATGGTTGAGCGCAAAGTGATCGAACAAGCGCTGGAAGCGTTAAGCGAAAAAGCGTCGCGCATGTTTCACGGGCGGATGGCGCGCAGCGGCAGCGATGCCGTCGGCTCTGATTGCGGTGGGGCGATGTCGGTATATATCAGCGTTCATGGCCTGCGCCCGCGGCTGGTGTTGATCGGCGCCGGGCACGTTAACCGGGCTGTGGCGCAAAGCGCCGCGCTGCTGGGTTTTGAGGTGGTGGTGGCCGATATCTATCCAGAGAGCCTGAACCCCGACTATTTTCCGCCGGCAACGCAGCTGCTACATGCCGATAGCTTTAGCGAGGCGGTGGAAGAAGTAGCGATCCGCGGCGATGACTTTGTGCTGATTGCCACTAATAATAAGGATCGCGAAGCGCTGGATATGCTCATTGAACGGCCTGTCGCCTGGCTGGGGCTATTGGCCAGCCGCCGTAAAGTGCAGGTATTTCTGCGCCAGCTTCGCGAAAATGGCGTCCCCGCTGAACATCTGGAGCGCCTGCATGCGCCGGTTGGCTATAACATCGGCGCCGAGACCCCACATGAAATCGCCATCAGTATTCTCGCCGAAATTCTGCAGGTGAAAAATCGCGCCCCTGGCGGCTTGATGATGGCCGCCGCGCATCCGTCGCAGCACCTGCGGGTTGCCATTCGCGGCGCCGGTGATATCGCCACCGGCGTAGCGCTGCGGCTGTGGCATGCCGGGTTCAAGGTCATCATGCTGGAAGTGGCGAAACCCACGGTGATCCGCCGCAGCGTCGCCTTTGCTCAGGCGATATTCGATGGTGAAATGACGGTGGAGGGCGTGGTGGCAAAACGGGTGTCATCGGTGCAGGAGGCCATCCGCGTGGTGGAAAACGGCGCTATTCCTCTGCTGGTGGATCCGCTGTGTGAATCGCTCGATGAGCTTAAACCTGCCTGCGTAGTGGATGCCATCCTGGCGAAAGAGAATTTTGGTACCCAGCGCGAGATGGCGCCCGCGGTGATTGCGTTAGGGCCGGGGTTTTGCGCCGGCGTAGATTGTCATGCGGTCATTGAAACCAATCGCGGCCACTGGCTGGGGCAGGTCATTTATGACGGCAAAGCGCAGGAGAATACCGGCGTTCCCGGAAATATTCTCGGCCATACCTCGCGGCGGGTGATCCGCGCGCCGGGAGCCGGGATCATGCGCGCAACGGTTAAATTAGGTGATATCGTCAATGAAGGCGAGCTCATTGCCACCGTTGGCGAGACCGAGATTATTGCGCCGTTAAGCGGTATGGTGCGCGGTTTGCTCAGCGATGGATTAGTGGTCGACAGCGGTTTTAAAATTGGCGATATCGATCCACGCGGCGCCAGCGCTGATTTTAACAGCGTGTCCGATAAGGCGCGCGCCATCGGCGGTGGGGTTCTTGAGGCGTTGATGACCCTGATGAATCAGCGGGTAAAAGAGAAAAGCGTATTGTTGTCGGTCGCGTAGATAGCGGCTCGAAGCCGCTTTTTTTGCCGGGCCTACCGTTCGTGCGACCTGCCTTTAATTTGTTCACAACGCTGGATGAGGCTGGTGTTGGTGGTCTCACAATCCCCGGTGGCGCTTCCGCTTACCGGGGCTACGGCGCTGTGCGGTCTGGTAGCCCGGATAAGGCGCAACGCGCCGCCTCCGGGAAAATTCCTGGAGGCGTCGGGTCGCCCTCTGCGCCACGGAAGACATATTGCATAAAAATAAACCTGGAGCGCAACGAGATAAACGCTTTTGTCAGGTCGTGCCTTTTTACCCTTCAATGACCGTACCGGTTTTTCCTTCAATCCCTTCTTTGGCTTTATTTAATACGGTGATCAGCGCCTTGCGCCCCGGGCGTGAACGGGCAAATGACGCGGCGGCCTCGACCTTCGGCAGCATCGATCCTTTAGCGAAGTGCCCCTCGCGGATAAACTGCTCGGCATCGCTGAGCGACAGTTTATCCAGCCACTGCTCGTTGGGTTTGCCAAAGTTGATGGCCACTTTTTCGACCGCGGTCAGGATGATCAGCATATCGGCGTCGATCGTGGCCGCCAGTTTAGCGCTGGCCCAGTCTTTATCGATTACCGCGCTGGCGCCGCGCAGGTGATTACCTTCGCGGATAACCGGGATCCCGCCGCCGCCCGCGGTGATCACCACGTGGCAGGCATCCATTAACGCTTTCACCGTCTCTTTCTCGACAATATCGACCGGCTGCGGCGAGGCGACAACCCGGCGATAGCCGCGTCCGGCATCTTCTTTCATGATATAGCCCTGGCGGGAAAGTTGCTCCGCCTCCTGTTGGCTGAAAAACGAGCCGATAGGTTTAGTCGGATTTTTAAACGCCGGATCGTTGGCATCGACCTCCACCTGAGTGATGATCGTCGCTACCGGAATGTGCATCGACCGCGACAGCAACTCCTCGCGCAGGGCGTTTTGCAGGTCATAACCGATATAGCCCTGGCTCAGCGCCACGCAGACCGACATCGGCAGCATCGGCGTATGGGCCTCGGTTTTGGCGGCGGCTTCGAAGGCCAGGTTAATCATCCCTACCTGCGGGCCATTACCGTGGGTAACGACCACCTGGTGGCCCTGGGCTATTAAATCAACGATAGCCTGCGCGGTTTGCTTAACGGCCTGCATTTGCCCGGCTAGATCCTCGCCAAGCGCGTTGCCGCCAAGGGCGAGCACAATTTTCTTACTCATGAATGCCTCATTTAAGATGTGATTCCGCTGACGGGAGCGTGAGCGGTGGAAAAGGGGTTGCGGCGTATAAAACGCCCTTGTCCGGCGCAGCCGGTAAAGGTGCCGTTGTCGAAAATCACCCGGCCGTGCGACAGGGTCTGGCGAATCGCGCCCTGGCAAATAAAACCCTCCCACGGCGAATAGTCGGCGTTGTCGTGCAGCATCTCATGGCGGATCGTGGTGGTGCGCTGCGGGTCGATAATCACCACATCGCCGTCGGCGCCGGGCGCCAGGCGGCCTTTATTCGGCCACAGACCAAATAGCTTCGCCGGGGTGGCGCTGGTCAGCGCCACAAAACGCTGTGGTGAAATTCGCCCGGTCATCACGCCGTGTGAGAACATCAGCAGCAGGCGATTTTCCACCCCCGGCAGGCCGTTCGGACAGCGGCTGAAATCGCCGCCGGAGAGCTGCTGGCGCTGGGCCATGGAGAAGGCGCAGTGATCGGTGGCCACCACGTCAATCGCGCCATCGGCGATACCGTACCACAGCGCATCATTATTGCTGGCATTGCGCAGCGGTGGGCTCAGCAGGTAGCCGAGCGCGTTTTCGCGTTCATAGCAGCGATCGTCGAGCAACAGATATTGCGGGCAGGTTTCGATCCACACCGGCTGATGGCGCCGTTGGGCGAGGCGCAGGTACTCCAGCCCCAGGCCATTGGAGAGATGCACGATGTACAGCGGCGCGTTATCGGCAAGCTGGGCGAGATTGATCATCCGCGCGATGGCCTCAGCTTCACACTCCAGCGGACGACTCAGGGCGTGATAGCGTGGCGCGGTTTTACCGAGGGCCAGAAATTCGGCCCGTTTGCGGGTAATGGCGGCATCGTTTTCCGGGTGCACGGTGGTCAGCGCGCCGGCGCGATGCAAATGACGCATCGCCTGTAATACTTCATCATCGTTCAGCTTGTATTGGTAGGTCAGAT